>NZ_KV832115.1:85418-133712 GCF_001837335.1 Streptococcus sp. HMSC066F01 | reverse complement strand
GCTGTGTTGTTTCGAATGGTTCCAAAACAGAACTCGACCCGAGCGAGTATGTGTATATGTTTTAGAGCTGTGTTGTTTCGAATGGTTCCAAAACCACGCATCAATCACGCGACAGTACCATATCGTTTTAGAGCTGTGTTGTTTCGAATGGTTCCAAAACGAAACCACTAGGCGGAGTACCACAATAAGGGTTTTAGAGCTGTGTTGTTTCGAATGGTTCCAAAACAAAAGAAATAGTCAATTATTTCTACATCTTGTTTTAGAGCTGTGTTGTTTCGAATGGTTCCAAAACGAGATTGGGCTGGATAGTTCGGTACTTCTTGTTTTAGAGCTGTGTTGTTTCGAATGGTTCCAAAACTTTTTGATACTTTCGCTATTACCAATGCTTGTTTTAGAGCTGTGTTGTTTCGAATGGTTCCAAAACAGTTCAGTTACCTTACCTAAAAGAGTATTAGTTTTAGAGCTGTGTTGTTTCGAATGGTTCCAAAACCACGCATCAATCACGCGACAGTACCATATCGTTTTAGAGCTGTGTTGTTTCGAATGGTTCCAAAACGATAAAGAGTCGTTCAAAGTGGAGCCTGAGGTTTTAGAGCTGTGTTGTTTCGAATGGTTCCAAAACAGGGTGTAAGCAAGTTCCCTCTCCCACCAGGTTTTAGAGCTGTGTTGTTTCGAATGGTTCCAAAACGGAGATTCAAAGTCAGTCCCTTGCGTACTTGTTTTAGAGCTGTGTTGTTTCGAATGGTTCCAATCTACATAAAAAGCTACTCATTTTTTGAGTAGCTTTTTAACTATTCCCCCCTACACATAGCTCATTCCCTTATAGCAAAGGAAAACGGCTAGAGCGATAAAAAGTACAGTTGCTCCGATTCGCTGGCTAGTACTGTACATCCTTCTCTCCCATTTGACTGGGAAGATGACTGCTAGAAAGGCACCGCCTACTGCACCTCCGATATGCCCAGCTAGGCTGATTCCTGGAATCAGAACACTTCCAATGATATTTATCACGAAAAGTGTCAGATAGGATTGCCCCAACTGCTGAATATAGGGGTTACGAGTTGCGTAACGCAGGACGATAATCGCAGCAAATAGTCCGTAAAGAGAAGTGGATGCTCCTGCTGCTAGGACTTTCGGTGTGAAGGCAAACACAAAGAGATTGCCCATCATTCCTGATAAGAGATAGAGAAAGAAGAACTGCTTGGAACCGAAAATCTCCTCCACCTGTCGTCCAAGAAAGTAGAGCGAAATCATATTGACAATGAAATGCTCCCATCCAATATGCACAAATATAGCCGAAAATAGGCGCCAAATCTGCTCAGGGAATAGGCGAATGATCGGTCCATACATGGCTCCAAACTGAAGCAAGGTATCTGCTCGTTCAAAATTTAAACCTGTAAGAACCAACATCAAGAGAAAGACCAATGCTGTTACTAGGAGGAAGAAGCTAGTCACAGGATAACGTTTATCAAAGATTTCCTTCATAGGTTAGCACCTCCTGTACGGGAATATCATGGTTTTCCGAGTTAAACTCCTGAACTTGACAAGGGTAGATTGTACTCATGGTATGCCCAGCAAAATGTTCCAGATAGCGGTCATAATATCCTCCACCATATCCAATCCGATACCCCTCTCTTGTAAAAGCCAAGCCCGGAACATGGATTAAATCAATCTGAGACGGTTCCACCACTTCCAAGTCTCCTTGCGGTTCCAGTAAACCAAAGGAAGTTTTTGCCAACTGCTTCGGATCATATACCACAAATTCCATGCGCCCCTTGGGATAGGTTTTGGGTATCAGAACCTTTTTGCCGTCCTTCAGCATCCGCTTGATCAGTTCTTGCGTTTGAAATTCATGAGGGAAGGAGAGATAGGTTGCGATGGTCTTGACTTCTTGGTAAAAAGGGTGTTGTAAGAAACGCTCAGTTAAAACTCGATCCATAGCCTGTTTTTGCTCCTGAGATAAAGCCTTCATTTCTTGCAAAATTTTCTTGCGTAGTTCTGCTTTCATAGACAATTCCTCTACTCTGCTGCCTTCTTTTTTAAGAAACTAGAGACTGCATCTACCCCAATGGCTATGGCTTCTTCCTTAGGACTCATCTGAGGATGATGAAGAGCGTAGGGACTATCGATACCTAGCCAGAACATAACACCATCTACCTTCGAAAGGAGATAACCAAAGTCCTCACCAGTCATAGCAGGCTCGATATCAATCAACTCGATTCCGTCTTTCTCTTCAAAAAAGTCCATCAGTTCACGCGCCAAGGCTGGATTGTTCTCAACAGGTAGGTAGCCTCCTTGCTTGAGTTCTACTTCGACTTCCATATCAAAGGCTGCTGCAACCCCTTCTGCGACTGTCTTGACTCTTTTTTGTACCAAGAGGCTCATGTCCTGAGTCAAGGCGCGAATGGTTCCATGTAAAAATGCTGTGTCTGTAATGACATTGTTGGTTGTTCCAGCTTGGAAAAGGCCAAAGGTCACCACCGCTCCCTCGATTGGATTGACATTGCGGCTAACAACTGACTGTACCTGTGTCACAAAGTAACTAGCAGCCACCAAGGCGTCATTGGCTTCATGCGGAAAAGCTGCATGTCCTCCTTTTCCTTTGAAACGAATCTTCACCTCACAGGTCCCTGCAAAGAGAGTGTGTGTATTGGTCGCAATCTGTCCAACCTTTAGATCTGGACGAACATGAAGGCCATAAAATTGGTCTGGCAGCCAGTCCCCAAAAGCACCATCCTCATACATGAGCATGCCACCAGCTTCATTTTCTTCAGCAGGCTGAAATAGGAAGAGCAGATTATTCTTGGGTTGCTCCTCAAGAGCACGCTCGAGACAGCCTAAGGCAATAGTCATATGAAAATCATGGCCACAAGCATGCATGCGACCTTGGTGCTGAGAAGCGAAAGGTAGACCTGTTTGTTCGACGATAGGCAGGCCATCAATATCTGTTCGCCAACCAATGGTTCGTTCCGGCTGACTTCCCTGCAGGTAGACCAAAATCCCTGTTCGCCAAGTACGAATTTGAACAAAATCCTTGCCCGTAGTCAATTTCTCAATCACATCCAGCAAATAAGCCTGAGTCTTGAATTCCTCCAAGCCAATCTCTGGAATCTGGTGTAAATCTCGTCTAGTCTGAATCAAATCTAACATCTATCGATCCTCCTTTTGATAGAAGAAAGAGGCTGGAAAAAGGGTTCCGCCTCTTTTTTACTTTTACAATTACAAGGTACGAAGCGCATCCTCAAGCGCTGTTTTTTGTTGGGTTTGGGCATCAATTTCTTTGATGATACGAGCCGGAACACCTGCTACCACCACGTTTTCTGGGACATCTTGGGTAACGATAGCTCCTGCAGCGACAACTGAACCACTGCCAATTTGCACCCCTTCGATAACAACTGCATTAGCACCGATAAGAACATTGTCTCCGACACGGACTGGTTCAGCACTAGCCGGCTCAATCACACCCGCCAAAACTGCACCTGCACCAACGTGGCTGTTTTTTCCAACGATGGCACGACCACCAAGGATAGCACCCATGTCAATCATGGTTCCAGCACCGATTTCAGCACCAATATTGATAACAGCTCCCATCATGATAACAGCATTGGCACCAATTTCAACCTGGTCACGTATAATAGCACCTGGCTCGATACGAGCGTTGATAGCACGTTTATCTAACAAAGGAACTGCAGAATTACGAGCATCTTGCTCGACAACATAATCTTGATTTTCTACCAAACCTTCGAGAAGCGGAGCGACGTCCTTCCAGTCTCCGAATAAAACATTTCCTAGTTTGACAACTGAGCTTGGTACAGCAGTTGCGAGTTGTCCTTCAAAGGTTACTTTGACACTGGTTTTCTTTTCTGCATTAGCGATAAATTGGATAATTTCTTGAGCGTTCATTTTTGTAGCAGTCATAGGTGCCTCCTGGTTCGTTATAATGATACCTATTCTACCAAAAAAGGCTTCAAATTTGAAGCCTCAACTATCAAATAATCATCTTTACTGGGCTTGTTTTGCTTCTTCTACAGATAAGAAAATCATCGGGACGATAATCAACACCATAGCTAAGGCCAAAAAACCATCCATGACCAATCCCAGAAAAAGAACACTTAATAAAGCTGAAGAGAGCGGTTCGCTAGCACTCACAACCGATACAACCAGCGGGGAAACGAGTGACACAGCCTTCATAGATAGGAAGAAAGCAAAAGCAGTTCCAAACACGGCAATCGTCAGACAAATCAGCACACTTACCAGATCCACTTGAAAACTTATCCGATAAATAGGGTAAAGGAAATTACTAAAGATCCCTGCCAGAATCATCCCCCAACCAACAGTCGGAACAAATCCGTAGCGCCGTGCAAAACGCTGGGGTAGGATAACATTAAACATGACCCCTACTGCACTAAGCAAACCGGTCACTAGAGCCAAAGGTGTCATGGATAACTGGGACAAATCCCCTTTTGTAGCCATCAAAAAAACACCGAGCATGGCAATCAAAACATAGAACACAGCTGTAATCGAAGCCTTCTTCTGGTAAATGATTCGATTGTAAAACAGGATAAAAACAGGGCTGATAAATTGCAAAATGGTCGCCGTCGTCGCATTGGAATACTCAACGCAGAGATAGAAGAAAAACTGCACAGAAAAAATACCTAGAATAGCATAGGCTAAAAAAGGTAGATAATTTTTCTTATCACGCCAGATGTCCAACAAGCGGCTACGCAACTGAAAAGCAGATAAACCTAAAACCAAACTCCCTGCCACTAGTAAACGCATAGAAGTAATCCATCCAGAAGACACTGGATAATGAGTGAAAAAATACTCTCCTAAAATCCCACAAATCCCCCAGATTAGGCCTGAGAGTAGCGAGTATACTGTCCCCTTAACAATCTTTTTCTGATAATGATTCATATTATTATTGTAACACGAAACCAACAAAGAAAAAAGTAGCAACAAGGAGAAATTACTAACCTTGCTACTACTCTTTCTTAACGATTAAATAGACGTGAACGTCCTGAAGAACCACTTTGAGTGTTTCCACTCGAACTTGAACTTCCAGAGCTACTGCTTGAACTTGAGCTTGGAGGAGTCACTGCTGGAATGCTTCCTAGAATATTCTTCCATGCGTTCAGATAATCTGCATCGCTTCCTCCAATAGCAAAGCGATAGGTGGTCACTGGGGCACCTTCTTTAGTAGCCCAGTAGCTCGTTACTGTTGATCCAGAAAGTTCGATTTCCTTACCATTGATGGAAACTTTGCCGGGCTTTTGGCCTGTAGACCGGAGAACTTGCGACTTGGTCACACTTGGATCCAGATTAAAGCGCTCATTCCCCCATATTCCAGGTTCAGCTTGCTGGATAGCATTGACCAAGTGGGCCATATAGTTGGCATTGCGGTAGTGGCCTGCTCCTTTGGCTAGTGGTCGGTTATCATCGTGACCTAACCAGCCACCCAAAGTCAAGCGAGGTGTGGAAAGCATGAGCCACATATTTTCATCTTCATTGGTCGTACCAGTTTTTCCGATCCAGTCAGCACGAGCTAGGGTTGGATTAATAGTCGTCAAGTCCGTCTGGAAACTCGAGGTAATCCGAGACGAGATAACATCCCGAAGGAGACTTTGCATAATGGTTGCTGTCGCTTTTGAATAAACTTGGACAGGCTCATCCTTGTGCTCGTATACCAATCGGCCATCCGTTGACTCGATCTTCGCGATCATATGTTTCTTATGGTAAACTCCATTGTTGGCCAGAGTTTGATACCCGTTGGTATGCTGGGCAACTGTAACGTCAATCCCCCCACCCATCGGTAAACTTTCAATCCCATATTCTGGGATTTCGTAACCCATTTTTTCCATATAGACTTTAACATCCACACCCTTCTCTCGAAGCGTACGATACGTCCAGTAGGCTGGGATATTCCATGAGTAGTTAAGAGCTTCTCCCAATGTCATCATACCTGTACCAGGACTATTGACATACATGATGGGATTCCCGTTTGAGAAGTTGGTAGGATAGTTTGACAAGATACTTGCACTTCCCATCAAACCTTGGTCAATAGCGATACCATAGGCCAATATAGGTTTTGTGGTTGAAGCTGGAGAACGCTTGGTATCGATAGCGTGATTGTTCTGATTTTCTTGATAATTACGACCACCAACAAATCCAAGGATAGCTCCCGTTTGGTTGTCCATGAGGACATTCCCCACCTCAGGCTGGCCTGTCGAATCATCTAGCAGATAGCCGTAGGTCGCAACCGCATTTTGCATCGCAGCATGAACATTTTTATTGATAGTTGTCGTAATCTTATATCCACCATTTTCAATTTCCTTAGTGGCTAGATCGCGATAGGATTTCTGAATGGACTCATTCTTTAATTCTTGCGCAGAAACATTATCTCGTTGGACGAGGTAGTCGTACATGCGGTCAGTAGCTTCTGCCAAGGTTGCATAGTAGAGATAGTCACGCGAAGTCCCGCTAACACTACCAGATGGTAGGAAGTCTTTCTTAAAGTCATAATCTTTGTACTTATCGTAGTCTTCCTGACTTAGAGCCCCTGTTCGGTACATGTTGTAGAGGACATCCTTGGCACGCTTAATCCCCAAAGCCATGTCCTCATCACTCTTCATACTACCATCAGATTCATAAGGAGAATAACTGATTGGACTCTGTGGCAATCCTGCGATAAAGGCAGCTTGAGGGACCGTTAAATCCGAAGCATTGACCCCAAAGATTCCTTCTGCAGCTTGCTGAGCACCTGCAATATTTTGACCTTTATGATTGCGACCAAAAGGAGCTATGTTAAGGTAGGTTGTCAAAATCTCATCCTTACCCATGGCCCTTTCTAAAGCAAGAGCATCAATAATCTCTTTAGCCTTACGAGCTAGAGTTGGAGCATCCCCCACCACTTGCTGCTTGATGACCTGCTGGGTCAAGGTCGAACCACCACTAGACGAGCCTAGACCGACAAAGGTTCCCAAGGTCGCACGAATAACGGCCTTAGGCACAACTCCCTTGTGCTCATTGAAATGCTCGTCCTCTGTCGCAACAATGGCTTTCTTAAGGTTGTCTGAGATAGCATCTGAAGCGACTGAAGTGCGCAATAAATCGCCCTCGATCGAGGCAATGGTACTACCGTCAGAATAAGTGATTTCTGAGATGGAGGCAATATCCTTCACTTGCTTGACCAACTCTTCTGCTTGAGGCACCTGGGCCTTGTCAAATAGAGCGACTCCATAACCCATAGCCACACCAGCGCCAAACAGTCCACCGATAAAGCCTAAGATAAAGAGAGTATTAAAGACTATTTTAAACCCACTTAAAATCTTAGCAAAAATAGACCCTGCCCTTCCAACTTTGTCAGAAGAGGTCCCCTTTTTACCGGTTTTCTTATTAGCCAGTTTTTCTGCTAGTCTTTTCTTCCATTTTGCAATTCGTTGCATTAGCTGCTGGAAAAAATGCAGCATTTTTGTTTTTAATTCATTAATTCTTTCTTTCATGAATGTCCTCGCTCTCTCTATTATACCATAAAAGGGAAACTTTCAATAAAATAGCCACTTTCTTCCCTATTCCACTAGGCTATTAATCAAGTTTGTGATACAATAGGTAGAAACAATATTTTATAAAGGAGAAAAGACACATGCACATTTTTGATGAGCTAAAAGAGCGTGGTTTGATTTTTCAAACGACTGATGAAGAAGCTTTGCGTAAAGCCCTAGAAGAAGGTCAAGTTTCTTATTATACTGGCTACGATCCAACTGCTGACAGCCTTCACCTAGGCCACCTTGTCGCAATCTTGACAAGTCGTCGTTTGCAACTAGCAGGTCACAAACCTTATGCGCTCGTTGGCGGTGCTACAGGTCTCATCGGAGATCCGTCCTTCAAAGATGCTGAGCGTAGTCTCCAAACAAAAGACACAGTAGAGGGCTGGGTCAAGTCTATCCAAGGACAACTTTCTCGTTTTCTTGACTTTGAAAATGGTGAAAATAAAGCTGTCATGGTCAACAACTACGACTGGTTTGGCAGCATCAGCTTCATTGACTTCCTCCGTGACGTCGGAAAATACTTTACTGTCAACTACATGATGAGCAAAGAGTCTGTGAAGAAACGGATTGAAACAGGGATTTCTTACACTGAGTTTGCCTACCAAATCATGCAAGGGTATGATTTCTACGTCCTTAACCAAGAGCACAACGTCACCCTACAAATCGGTGGTTCTGACCAATGGGGAAATATGACAGCTGGTACCGAATTGCTTCGTCGTAAGGCTGACAAGACTGGTCACGTTATCACTGTGCCACTCATTACAGACGCAACTGGTAAGAAATTTGGTAAATCAGAAGGAAACGCAGTCTGGCTCAATCCTGAAAAGACTTCTCCATACGAAATGTACCAATTCTGGATGAACGTCATGGATGCTGACGCTGTTCGCTTCTTGAAGATCTTTACTTTCTTGTCACTTGATGAGATTGAAGAGATCCGCAAACAGTTTGAAGCTGCGCCACACAAACGCTTGGCTCAAAAAGTCTTGGCTCGTGAAGTCGTGACACTTGTTCACGGTGAAGAAGCTTACAAGGAAGCCCTTAACATCACTGAGCAACTCTTTGCAGGAAACATCACAAATCTTTCTGTCAAAGAACTCAAGCAAGGACTCCGTGGGGTACCAAACTACCAAGTCCAAGCAGATGAAAACCACAATATCGTGGAACTTCTCGTATCTTCTGGTGTAGTCAACTCAAAACGCCAAGCCCGTGAAGATGTTCAAAACGGAGCTATCTACGTCAACGGCGACCGCATTCAAGACCTTGACTATGTCTTGAGCGATGCAGACAAGCTCGAAAACGAACTCACTGTTATCCGCCGCGGGAAGAAGAAATACTTTGTGTTGACTTACTAAATTGTTAAACATTTACCTATAAACAAAGGAGTTACCCTCGAGAAAGGTAACTCCTTTTTGCTGTGAATAGTCCCCACCTATCCCTTAATAGACAGGCTACGCAGGACTATGCGTAAGGTTGTTAGATTATGTAGGATAGAGAGGTTTGAAGGACTGAGCCAATTAAACAAGCCAAAGCCAATCAAACTACTATTTACGACAACGGTATCTTGAATATTCTTCTTGATGAGTGTTTGCAAAGATGATGATAGCAAATCCAACTCTTGGAAGAAATCCAAGCGATTATCTAACAATAAGATATCACTCATTTGCTTAGAAATATCTGCACTCTCATTCATCACCACACCGATATCTGATAGGGTTAGAGCAGCTGAGTCATTCAATCCATCCCCAACCATCAAAATAGTGTGACCTGCTCTCTGCAGTTTCTCTACTAACTCAAACTTCCCATCAGGTTTCAAGTCTGTATAGACTTGATCAAAGGGCAAATCTTTTACTAATTCCTCTGTCCTAACCAGGGTATCCCCTGTTGCCAGAATCAATTTTTTCCCTTGTGCCTTAAGTTTCTCCAAGGCTGCTTTTGCTTCTTTTCTCAAAGGAGTATGGATGCAGAACATTCCAATCAATTCATTCTGATATGCTAAGAATAAGAGATTGTAGTGGCTCTTATACTCTTCAATTAAAGCATTTTGTTCCGAACTGATATGAATCTGCTCATCCTGCATCAAGACATAATTCCCAATAACAACTGGTTGGCCATCGATATAGGACTTAATTCCCTTGCTTGCAATATATTGGAGTTTCCCATGCATTTCCTCATGTTCAATTCCCTCTATCTCAGCTTGCTTGACAATGGCATTAGCGATAGGATGATAGATGTGTTCTTCAAGACAGGCACTGATTCTGAGAATATCTTCCTCACTATAGTCCCCAAAAGGTAACACCTTTTCAACTATAGGATAACTAGTTGTGATTGTTCCCGTCTTATCAAACAAGAAAGTATCAACTTCCAGATATTTCTCCAGAACATCCCCATCCTTAATCACCATTTCACGATTCAACCCCTCCTTGATAGCTGTTAAATAAGCTACAGGAGTAGAGATTTTCAAAGCACAGGAGAAATCGACCAATAGAAAAGAAATAGCCTTAGAAAAAGAACCTGTTAATAGGTAAGTCAGACCAGCACCCAAGAAATTATATTTGACGACCTTATCCGCCATCTTGATGAAATAGCGTTGTTTAGTTTTCTTGTTTTCTTCAGATTTCTTCATCAACTCAATCAGTTGTAAAATACGGCTGTTCATCTGATTATCGGTTACACGAATACGTAGCTCTCCAGTCTCCAAGACTGTATTTGCACATATAGAATCTCCCTCTTTCTTTTCAACAGGAAAACTCTCTCCCGTCAAGGAACTTTCATTGACCATACCTAAACCTGAAACTACTTGTCCATCAAACAGAATTTCATTTCCTTGAGATAGGACCAAGACATCTCCTATTTGAACATCGGAACTCTTGATGCTAACGACCGTATCGCCCTGTACCAAGAATACATCGCTCTCTTTTGCAAGAAGACTCTGTTCTAAATCTGTTGCAGTTTTTTTCAAGGACCACTGATCTAAATGATTGCCTAAATCAAGCATAAACATGATATTGCTAGCTGTCTTGGATTGGTTCATAAACAAGGACAATAAAATCGCCGAACAGTCCAAGACTTCCATCGTTAGTTCCTTACGCGCTAGTGTTTGATAGGCTTCTCTAATATAACCCAAAGCCTGATAACAAGTCCATATATAGCGAATAGGATACGGCACAAAACTACGAAAAAGTACACGCTTAATCGCTGCACCTGAAACAATAGAATAAGCACTCTCTTCTCTACGAATGGGAAGAGTCATCAACTCAGAAACTTTCCCTTTATCAATTCTTTTTAAAAAGGCTTCTGCATTATCTAATACAGAAAAGCCTTCTTTTATGCGTAGAGTAAAGTGCTGTTGATCCATGTAAAACTGGATAGACTCAATCCCCTTTTCATCTCTCGCCAAGGAACGAAGATAGTCTTGAATATCCAAGGTGAGTGAAAAAGAAGATGATAGTCGGATATGTTGGTATCCTCTATGTAGCACTTTAAAAGACATATTATTCTCCTATAAGGCTATCTAATTGCTCTTCTTTTTTCTCTTGCTCGTACAAATATTTGGCATCTTGCAAGACATCGTCTCCATGTTGTTTCACAACAGAAACAGATGCATCTAGCCCGTCTTTCAACTTGTAAGCCTTAGCCAAAGCTTTAGAATAACCTTTTTTAGCTTCCTTACTTGCCAAGATTTTCAAACCAAGGGTACCAAATGCGACACCACCCAAAAAGAGTGATGATTTTTTCGCAACTTTTGCAACGGTTAATACTTCTTTTAACATACTTATTTCCTCCTTATCATTATTATATAGAAATTTAGATATAAAAGCAATTTTATTCTATAAATTGGAGAATTAGTTTTATTTCTACTGAATCTCCCATCTACTTATTTCTAAAGTTGCTTTCATTTGCCTCTTTTGATACACTTAAACTATGAATACAAACCTCAAACCCAAACTTCAGCGTTTTGCTTCTGTGACTGCCTTTTCCTGCCCTATCTGCCAAGAAAATCTGGCCTTGGTAGAGTCTAGCCTCAAGTGTAGCAACCGCCATTCTTTTGATCTGGCAAAATTCGGCTATGTCAACTTGGCTCCGCAAATCAAGCAATCTGCCAACTACGACAAGGAAAACTTCCAAAACCGCCAGCAAATTCTTGAAGCTGGTTTTTATCAGGCTATTTTAGAAGGTATCTCGGACTTACTAACAACTAATCCATCCGCAAAAACAGTCTTGGATATCGGTTGTGGCGAAGGTTTCTACTCTCGTAAACTCCAAGAAAGTCACTCTGACAAAACCTTTTACGCCTTTGATATTTCAAAAGATTCCGTTCAAATCGCTGCCAAGAGCGAACCAAACTGGGCGGTCAACTGGTTTGTCGGCGACCTGGCTCGTCTTCCTATAAAAGACGCCAGCATGGATATCCTGCTTGATATCTTCTCGCCTGCCAACTATGGGGAATTCCGTCGCGTTTTATCCAAAGACGGTATTTTGATCAAGGTCATCCCAACTGAAAATCACCTCAAAGAAATCCGTCAAATGGTGCAGGACCAGCTGACAAAGAAGGATTATTCCAACCAAGATATCAAAGAACATTTCCAGGAACATTTCAGCATCCAATCTAGTCAGATTGCTTCCTTAACAAAACCTATCTCGGCTGAGCAACGCCAAGCCCTGCTTGCCATGACGCCCTTACTCTTTCACGTTGACCATACCAAGATTGACTGGAGCCAACTGACAGAGATTACCATTGAAGCAGAGATTCTAGTTGGGAAAGTACGGTAAACAAATCTTTCAGATAAGACAAAAACCCGCACCTCTTCTTGAGGTGTGGGTTTAAATCGCGATTTTTCAACTGTCTATCCGAAAAGTGGAAAAAATTTTAACCTCTCCATTTATTTTCGATTCGAAATGACAAATTTATCAATGAATAATAAGTGAAATGAGGCAAGTGTAATCCCCAAATAGCACCCATGATAAGAGATTTCTTGATGGGTAAGTGGAAAAAGAGTACGATTCCCCATCGAGAGTGATGACAAAACCACAAATAGTATCCAAAATAAATCAGTCCATTTATATTTTGAAAAATATTTTTTCCACATAAAAACACCTTCTTTCTTCACCACAATGCTATTATAATACAAATTATAAGCGGATACAAGAAATACGAGGCCATCAACTACGAAGAATCATGAGACTGAAATACAGTAAAAAGCAGTATTTCTAAAACTTCAACGTATCTATGATTTATCTCTTTTTAGACCTGATTGGCTAAAATCCACATCATTCAAAAAAGCGAATTTCAATTGAAATTCGCTTTTTTTACAAAGTGATTAGTATAAATTTTGTATCTTAGTTCAAGTGCCAGATATCTTCGTTGTACTGAGCGATTGTACGGTCAGATGAGAAGAATCCTGCTTTGGCAATGTTAACGATGACTTTATCCAACCATGCGTCGCGGTCTTCGTAGTCAGCAAGCATTTGCTCTTTCACTTTGATGTAGTCTTCCAAGTCTAGGAGAGTCATGAACCAGTCTTTGTTGATCAATTCGTTGTAAAGACGTTCCAAGCGTTCTTTCTTACCTACTGCAAGAACAGCATCGCTGACGATGAAGTCAACCAATGGTTTGATAGCTTCACGAGCATAGAGTTCGCTTGACTTGTAAGCTGCTTTTGCGTAAAGGTCGATAACAGTTTCTGAATCTTCACCGAAGATGTAGATGTTTTCGTCGCCAACCAATTCAGCGATTTCCACGTTAGCTCCGTCCATAGTACCAAGAGTCAAAGCTCCGTTCAACATGAATTTCATGTTACCAGTACCTGAAGCTTCCTTAGATGCAAGTGAGATTTGTTCAGAGATATCACATGCTGGAATCAAGAAGCTTGCTGCAGTAACGTTGTAGTTTTCAACCATAACCACTTGCAAGTGTGGAGCTACTGCTGGGTCGTTAGCAATCACTTCTGACAAGCAAAGGATCAAGTGAATGATGTCTTGGGCAATTGTGTAGGCAGGAGCTGCTTTACCACCAAAGAAGACTGTGATTGGACGAGCAGGGATGTTACCAGCCTTGATATCAAGGTATTTGTGGATCACATACAAAGCGTTCATTTGTTGGCGTTTGTACTCGTGAAGACGTTTGATTTGGATATCAAAGATAGAGTTTGTATTGATTTCCACACCTTGGTGTTCTTTCAAGTGACGAGCCAATTTACGTTTGTTGTGAGCCTTGATGCTTTCCAATTTTTCTTTAACAGCAGCCTTGTCTTCGTATGACAAGAGTTTTTCAAGTTCATCTGCTTCATGGTGCCAACCATGTCCAAGAATCTCATCCAAGTAATGAGACAAGCTTGGGTTAGCATGCATGAGCCAACGACGGAATGTGATACCGTTTGTTTTGTTGTTGAATTTTTCTGGGTAGATGTCGTAGAAAGCTTTCAACTCTGAGTTCTTCAAGATTTCAGTGTGAAGAGCCGCAACCCCGTTAACGCTGTATCCATAGTGGATATCCATGTGAGCCATGTGGACACGTCCACTCTCATCGATGATTTGAACAGCTGGATCTTTGTATTCTGCTTTCACACGACGGTCCAATTCTTCGATGATTGGTACCAAGTGAGGAACCACTTCTTCCAAGAATTCAAGAGGCCATTTTTCAAGAGCTTCAGCAAGGATTGTGTGGTTAGTGTAGGCAGTCATGCTACGTACGATTGAGATTGCTTCATCAAGCTCGATACCTCGCGCAGTCAAGAGACGGATCAATTCAGGAATCACCATTGATGGGTGAGTATCGTTGATTTGTACAACAGCGTAGTCTGCAAGGTCATGCAAGTTGCTTCCTTTTTCGATTGCTTCGTCGATGATCAATTGCGCACCGTTTGAAACCATGAAGTATTGTTGGAAGATACGGAGCAATTCACCTTGCTTGTCGCTATCGTCTGGGTAAAGGAAGAGAGTCAAGTTGCGAGCGATATCTGTCTTGTCAAAGTTGATACCATCTTCGATGATAGAAGAATCAACTGAATCCAAGTCAAACAAACGCAAGCGGTTTTTAGTAGCTGTCTTGTAACCAGGTACATCAATATCATAAAGGGTAGATGTCAATGTGAAGTGTGCAAATGGCACTTGGTAGCTACGGCTTGAGCGTACCAACCAGTTTTGCTCTGTCAACCAAGCGTTAGGAATTGTTTCTTGTTGGTTGTTTTTAAGAACTTGTTGGAAAAGACCGAAGTGGTAGTTCAATCCAACACCGTCACCATTCAAACCAAGTGTAGCGATTGAGTCGATAAAGCAGGCTGCCAAACGTCCCAAACCACCGTTACCAAGTGATGGTTCCAATTCTACTTCTTCGATTTCGATCAACTCTTTACCTGCAGCTGCAAGCTCTTTTTTAACTTCGTCATAAAGACCAAGGTTAATCAAGTTGTTTGACAAGAGTTTACCGATCAAGAACTCAGCTGAGATGTAGTAAACCTTTTTCTTACCAGTGTTAACTGGTTTTTGGCTGCTTGCAAGCTTGCTGTAGTTAAGAAGAGCAAGGTAAAGCTCTTCATTGCTACATTCTGCAATGGTTTTATTGTAACGTTTTTGTACAAATTCGTTTAATGGTAACATGTTTATGTGTCTCCTGATAATGTCTTATTTCTTTAATTCTACCAAATTTTCATTGATTCGGCGATAAATTGTAGTCAAGTCAAGCAAAGTTTCTTCAACAGCTGGTGTGAGTTGGTCTGCTGTCATACGCCATGACCAGTTTCCGCCAAGAGTAGATGGGAAGTTCATACGAGCTGACTCATCTAGTTCTAGCAAGTCTTGCATAGTTGCAATAGCCATGAAGCTAACAGATGAAAAGACTGTGCGAAGCATTGCGTGTGGCACTGTTTCGTACTCTTTACGGTTCGTGTAACGAGCCATGTATTCACGAGTTGGATCGTCGATTTCATTACGGTACCAACCAAGAACAGTGTTATTATCGTGTGTTCCTGTGTACATAACAGAGTTGGCAGGTGCCAAGTGTGGGCTATCGATACTTTCATCTTCTGGGTTGAAGGCGAATTGAAGAATCTTCATTCCTGGGAAGCCAGTACGTTCACGCAACTCGATGACTTCATCTGTCATGAAACCAAGGTCTTCTGCGATGATGTTTAGCTCACCAAGCTCTTCCTTAACGGCTGCAAAGAGTTTGTAGCCTGGACCTTTCACCCATTTACCAGGTGCTGCTGTATCGGAACCAGCAGGAATTTCCCAGTAAGATTCGAAACCACGGAAGTGGTCGATACGAACGATATCGTAGATCTTGAAGCTTTCGCGCAAGCGTTCAACCCACCATTTGTAACCGTCTTTGTCCATTGCTTCCCAGTCATAGATTGGGTTGCCCCAAAGCTGACCAGTTGCAGAAAACTCATCTGGTGGGCATCCTGCGATGCAAGTTGCTTTACCATTGGCATCTGTCTTGAAGAGGTGTGGATTTGCCCACATGTCGCTTGAATCTTCCGCTACGTAGATAGGCATGTCCCCAACGATTTCGATGTGGTTATCGTTAGCGTAGGCTTTCAATTTCAACCATTGTTGGAAGAAGAAGTATTGTGTCACACGGTGGTAAACCAACTTGTCTGCCAATTTCTCACGGTAGCTTTCAAGCGCTGAAGCTTTACGGGCACGAGCATCTGCATCTGGCCATTCTGTCCAAGCAAGATTGTCAAAATGCTCTTTGATCGCCATATACTCAGCGAAGAGTTCAAGCCATGATTGGTTGTCTTGAGCAAACTTCTCAAAATCTTTGACATCTCCCACTTCCAAGAAGCGTTTAACTGCTTTTTCTAAAAGCGGACGACGTGCATAATAAATCTTCGCATAATCAACTTCAGATGCATCGCTACCAAAGTCAACACCTTCAAGGTCACTGGCTTCGAGCAAGCCTTGCTCTACCAAGATATCAAGGTCGATAAAATGCGTATTTCCAGCAAAGGCTGAGAATGATTGGTATGGAGAATCTCCATAGCTTGTTGTCCCAAGAGGGAGGATTTGCCAGTAACGTTGCTTGGTACGAACCAAGAAATCAACGAAATCATAGGCGCTTTGGCCAAATGATCCAATCCCGTAAGCTCCTGGAAGAGAAGAGATGTGCATCAACACACCACTTTGACGTTTTTTCATAATAGCACCTCATGTGTTTGTAATAAAACGCTGCGCAAATCAAGGCGCAAACGTTTGCGTTGATTTAAGTATAACGCATTTCAAAAACAAATGCAAGCGGTTTTAAAAAATTTTTTTGAATTATTTTAATCAAACAAAACTTGTTCCCACTGATATTTTATGAAATGAGCCAAAAAAATTTTAAAGATTTTCTGATTTAAGATAATTCATTCCAAACAGCTGCTCTATTTTCTGAAAAATCGAGCAGAATTTACGCAATCGTTTCCCTAATATATTTTCCATTCAAGAGAAACAAACATTTTAAGTTTTTTCCTATATAAAGGCTTTAACAAATGTTTGAATCCTTAAAATTTTTTTAAAAATTTTCCTAAAAACGCTTGCAACCGTTTTCTATTTGTGCTATACTAAGTTCGTAAAAGAAAACGTTTGCGTTTTCTCATTAAATTATTTTTGTTATTCTTTAGGAGGAATACACTATGTCATCTAAATTCATGAAGAGCGCTGCTGTGCTCGGAACTGCTACTCTTGCTAGCTTACTTTTGGTAGCTTGCGGAAGCAAAACTGCTGATAAAGCAGCTGATACTAGCTCATCTGAAGCAAAAGAAATCACTTTCTACGTTGAAGACCAATACAAAGCCTACGCTGAAAAAGTTGCTGCAGCTTATGAAAAAGAATCAGGTACAAAAGTTAACATCAAATCAGGTGACCAACTTGGTGGACTTGACAAACTTTCTCTTGACAACCAATCAGGTCAAGCTGCTGACGTTATGATGGCACCATACGACCGCGTAGGTAGCCTTGGTACTGACGGACAACTTTCAGAAGTTACTTTGAGCGACGGCGCTAAAACAGATGATAAGACTAAATCTCTTGTAACAGCTGCTGACGGTAAAGTTTACGGTGCTCCTGCCGTTATTGAGTCACTTGTTATGTACTACAACAAAGACTTGCTAAAAGAAGCTCCAAAAACTTTTGCTGAATTAGAAGAACTTGCTAAAGACAGCAAATACGCTTTCGCTGGTGAAGATGGCAAAACTACTGCATTCCTAGCCGACTGGACAAACTTCTACTACGCATACGGACTCCTTGCTGGTAACGGTGGTTACGTATTCGGACAAAACGGTAAAGACGCTAAAGACATCGGTCTTGCAAACGACGGTTCTATCACAGGTATCAACTACGCTAAATCTTGGTACGAAAAATGGCCTAAAGGTATGCAAGATACTGAAGGTGCTGCAAACTTGATCCAAACTCAATTCCAAGAAGGTAAAACAGCTGCTATCATCGACGGTCCTTGGAAAGCTCAAGCATTCAAAGATGCTAAAGTAAACTACGGTGTTGCTACTATTCCAACTCTTCCAAATGGTAAAGAATACACACCATTCGGTGGTGGTAAAGCTTGGATCATCCCATCAAGCACTAAGAACCTTGAAGCTGCACAAAAATTTGTAGACTTCCTTGTTTCAACTGAACAACAAAAAGCATTCTACGATGCAACTAACGAAATCCCAGCTAACACTGAAGCTCGTTCATACGCTGAAGGTAAAAACGATGAGTTGACAACAGCTGTTATCAAACAGTTCAAGAACGCTCAACCAATGCCAAACATTTCTCAAATGTCAGCAGTTTGGGATCCAGCTAAAACAATGCTCTTTGACGCTGTAAGTGGTAAAAAAGATGCTAAGACAGCTGCTAACGATGCTGTAACATTGATCAAAGAAACAATCAAACAAAAATTTGGTGAATAATTGAATTCGTTACAAGGGGGGAGAATACAGATCCCCCTTTGATTTTATAAATTTACGAATGATTGCAGTTGCCTATCTAGTAATTGGAGACAAACTTCAATCTCGTATCCTATGAAAGGAGTATTCATGGAAAACCAACAACCTAGCAAAGCAGCCTTGCTTTCAGTGATTCCTGGGTTAGGACAGATTTACAATAAACAAAAGGCCAAAGGTTTTATCTTCCTTGGTGTCACTATCGTATTTGTTCTTTATTTCCTAGCACTTGCAGCCCCTGAATTGCACAATTTGATCACTCTTGGTGACAAGCCAGGTCGTGATAATTCCCTCTTTATGTTGATTCGTGGTGCCTTCCATTTAATCTTTGTAGTCGTTTATGTGCTCTTTTATTTCTCAAATATTAAAGATGCACATACAATCGCAAAACGTATTAACAATGGAATTCCTGTCCCACGGACTTTTAAAGATATGATCAAAGGTATTTATGAGAATGGATTCCCATACCTTTTGATTATCCCATCGTATGTAGCAATGACATTTGCGATTATCTTCCCAGTTATCGTAACCTTGATGATTGCCTTTACCAACTATGACTTCCAACACTTGCCACCAAACAAATTGTTGGACTGGGTTGGCTTGACGAACTTTACAAACATCTGGAGCTTAAGTACCTTCCGTTCAGCCTTCGGTGCGGTTCTTTCTTGGACCATCATCTGGGCCTTGTCTGCTTCTACTTTGCAGATTGTGATTGGTATCTTCACAGCTATCATTGCTAACCAACCATTTATCAAAGGAAAACGTATCTTTGGTGTTATTTTCCTTCTTCCTTGGGCTGTCCCAGCCTTCATCACTATCTTGACATTCTCAAACATGTTTAACGATAGTGTCGGAGCGATCAACACTCAAGTATTGCCTATCTTGGCTAAGGTTCTTCCTTTCCTTGACGGTGCTCTTATCCCTTGGAAAACAGACCCAACTTGGACGAAGATTGCCTTGATTATGATGCAAGGTTGGCTAGGATTCCCATACATCTACGTTTTGACTTTGGGTATCTTGCAGTCGATTCCTAACGACCTCTACGAAGCGGCTTATATCGATGGTGCCAATGCTTGGCAAAAATTCCGCAACATCACTTTCCCTATGATTTTGGCTGTTGCGGCACCAACATTGATCAGCCAATACACCTTCAACTTTAACAACTTCTCTATCATGTACCTCTTCAACGGCGGAGGTCCTGGTAGCGTTGGTGGTGGAGCCGGTTCAACTGATATCTTGATCTCATGGATTTATCGTTTGACAACAGGTACATCTCCTCAATACTCTATGGCGGCAGCTGTTACCTTGATCATCTCTATCATTGTCATCTCTATCTCTATGATTGCATTCAAGAAACTACACGCATTTGATATGGAGGACGTCTAAGATGAATAACTCAATCAAACTCAAACGTAGACTGACTCAAACCCTCACTTACCTCTACTTGATTGGTCTTTCAATCGTGATTATCTATCCACTTTTGATTACTATTATGTCAGCCTTCAAGACTGGTAACGTCGTAGCTTTTAAACTAGATGCTAACGTCGACTTTAGCTTTGCCAACTTCCAAGGGCTCTTCACTGAAACCTTGTACGGCACTTGGTACCTCAACACTTTGATTATCGCCTTGATTACAATGGCTGTTCAAACAAGTATCATCGTACTTGCTGGTTATGCCTACAGCCGTTACAACTTCTTGGCTCGTAAACAAAGTTTGGTCTTCTTCTTGATCATCCAAATGGTACCAACAATGGCCGCTTTGACAGCCTTCTTCGTTATGGCCCTTATGTTGAATGCCCTTAACCATAGCTGGTTCCTCATCTTCCTATATGTCGGTGGTGGTATCCCAATGAACGCTTGGTTGATGAAAGGTTACTTTGACACCGTACCGATGTCTCTTGATGAATCAGCAAAACTTGATGGTGCAGGACACTTCCGCCGCTTCTGGCAAATCGTCCTCCCTCTTGTTCGCCCAATGGTTGCAGTACAAGCGCTCTGGGCCTTCATGGGACCTTTCGGAGACTATATCCTCTCTAGTTTCTTGCTTCGTGAGAAAGAATACTTTACAGTTGCCGTTGGTCTACAGACCTTTGTCAGCAATGTGAAAAACTTGAAGATTGCCTACTTCTCAGCAGGTGCTATCCTCATCGCCCTTCCAATCTGTATTCTCTTCTTCTTCTTACAAAAGAACTTTGTTTCAGGACTTACAAGTGGTGGCGACAAGGGGTAATATACCCCCGCCACCCTTTTTCAATTTATACTCTTCGAAAATCTCTTCAAACCACGTCAGCTTCGCCTTGCCGTACTCAAGTACTGCCTACGGCTAGCTTCCTAGTTTGCTCTTTGATTTTCATTGAGTATTAGAGCTTGTGACTATAAAACTATTCTTGAAGCAAGCAATTTGTCTCCTAGACTTGAAATAAAGCACATTTCTCTATATAATAATACTCATATAGAAAACACCTTTTAGAAAGATACAAATGCTTCCATATCCATTTTCATATTTTTCAAGTATTTGGGGATTTCGTAAGCCCCTGTCAAAACGTTTCGGACTCAACTGGTTTCAGCTTCTCTTTACTAGCATTTTCCTCATCAGCTTGTCCATGATTCCAATTGCCATTCAAAACAGCTCACAGGAAACGTATCCACTGGATACCTTTATCGATAATGTCTACACTCCACTGACAGATGAAGCCATCATGGACTTGTCAGAGAATGCACAAATCGTTGATGGAAAGCTGAACTACTCAGGTACGAAGAATCAGCAGCCTTCTCTTTTGATTGGCCCGAGCCAAAGCAAAGAATTGCCAAAGGACTTGCAACTTCATTTTGATACGGAAGAACTCGTCATCAGTAAGGAAAGTAAGGAACTAATTCGCATTCGCTACCACGCGATTCAAACGGAGAGTTTCCAGAACAAGGAAGATTTAACCCAGGCCATTTCTAAAGACTGGTACCAACAAAACCGGGTCTATATCAGTCTCTTTCTCGTTCTTGGTGCAAGCTTCCTCTTTGGATTAAATTTCTTCATTGTCTCTCTTGGGGCTAGCTTTCTCCTTTATATCACAAAAAAATCACGCCTCTTTTCATTTAAGACCTTTAAAGAGTGCTATCATTTTATCTTGAACTGTTTAGGATTACCAACTCTGATTACGCTTATTTTGGGACTTTTTGGCCAAAATATGTCAACCCTTATCACTGTACAAAACATTCTTTTTGTTCTTTATCTGGTCACTATTTTTTACAAGACACATTTCCGTGATCCAGATTACCATAAATAGGAGATTTTTATGCCCGTGACGATTAAAGATGTGGCTAAGGCAGCAGGTGTCTCACCTTCAACTGTTACCCGCGTCATTCAAAATAAATCAACGATTAGTGATGAAACCAAAAAACGAGTTCGCAAGGCTATGAAGGAACTCAACTACCATCCCAATCTCAATGCTCGTAGCTTGGTAAGTAGCTATACTCAGGTTATCGGTCTGGTGCTCCCTGACGACTCGGATGCCTTTTACCAAAATCCTTTCTTCCCATCTGTCCTTCGAGGTATCGCCCAAGTCGCGTCTGAAAACCACTACGCTATTCAGATTGCAACGGGGAAAGATGAGAAAGAACGTCTCAATGCGATTTCTCAGATGGTTTATGGCAAGCGTGTTGACGGTTTGATTTTCCTCTACGCCGAGGAAGAAGACCCTCTGGTCAAGCTAGTAGCTGATGAGCAATTCCCTTTCCTCATTCTCGGAAAATCAACTTCACCCTTTATCCCTCTTGTTGATAATGACAATGTACAAGCGGGCTTTGATGCAACAGAGTATTTCATCAAAAAAGGATGCAAACGAATTGCCTTTATCGGGGGTACAAAGCGACTCTTCGTAACGCAAGATCGTCTAACCGGCTATGAGTCCGCACTCAAACAACACCAACTTCCGATTGATACCAACTTAACCTACTTTGCGACCGAATTTCTAGAAGAAAAAGGGTATCAGTTCAGTGAACTCCTATTCAATCACGATCCGCAGATTGATGCTATCATCACAACCGACAGTCTCCTAGCCGAAGGAGTCTGTGACTATATCGCTAAGCACAAACTGGATGTTCCTGTCTTGAGTTTCGACTCTGTCAATCCTCGACTTGACCTCGTAGCTTATGTCGATATCAATAGTCTGGAACTTGGGCGCGTTTCCTTTGAAACCATTCTCCAGATCATCAACGATGCTAAAAACAATAAACAGATTTGTTACCGCCAGTTGATTGGACACAAAATTATCGAAAAATAAAGACCAGCCCCAAGGCTGGTCTTTTGAATATTATTAATTGTCTGTTTCTACGAATCGTCCGAGAATGTGGACATTTTCAGATACAGAGACAAAGGCTGTCGGATCGATCTGTTTCATGATGTGTTTAAAATCATTAAACTCTGCTCGTGTGATAACCGTAATCAAGACTGCTTTTCTCTCATGATTATAGGTTCCTTCTGCATCGTGGATCATGGTTGCTCCGCGGTGCAATTTTTTATGGATTTTTGCGATTACCTTGTCAGGATTATTGGTCACAATCATGGCCTGCATGCGTTTTTGCTTGGTAAAGACCGCGTCTGTCACACGACTGGAGACAAAGATGGTAATCATGGAGTAGAGAGCGTATTTCCAACCAAAGGTCAGACCTGCTATCAGCATGATGGTTCCATTTACCAAGAAAGAAATACTACCGACATTCTTACCCGTTTTCTTTCGAATAGTGAGACTGACGATATCTGTACCTCCGCTAGAAATATTGTTACGGAGCGCAAAACCAATCCCCAAGCCCATGACAACACCCCCAAAAAGGGCATTGATGATGGGATCCTCTGTCAAGGTCATAACTGGTACAATCTGGATAAAGAGGGAACTCATGGATACTGTGATAAAGGTAAAGATTGTAAACTTATGCCCAATCTGATACCAAGCCAAAATCATCAACGGAAAATTGATAGCATAAAAGGTTAGCGATATCGGAATGTAAAAACCAAACCAGTGATTACTCAAGGCAGAGATAATCTGTGCCAGACCCGTCGCGCCACTGGAGTAAACGTGCCCTGGTTGAAAAAAGAAATTGACTGCTACTGCTGACAAAAAGCCATAAACCAGAGAAGCCGATACTTTCTCATCATATTTTTCCCGAGAGATACTTTGTAAAACTCGTAAGATTTTTATCTGATAAGCAAAGCGGCGCAGATAATAGCGCCACCGCTTAATTTGTTTTGCTTGTTTCATCTTCTTCTACTTGTAAGCTGAGTTCCTCTAGTTGTTTGAGAGCGACTGTTGATGGAGCTTGTGTCATTGGATCGGTTGCCTTATTGTTCTTAGGAAAGGCAATGACTTCACGGATATTTTCTTCTCCTGCTAAGAGCATCACAAAACGGTCAAGACCGATCGCCAAACCACCGTGTGGTGGGAAACCATAGTCCATAGCCTCAAGAAGGAAACCAAACTGGTCATTTGCTTCTTCGGCTGAGAAACCAAGAGCCTTGAACATGCGTTCTTGAAGGTCTTTTTGGTTGATACGGAGGCTACCACCTCCAAGCTCATAACCGTTCAAAACGATATCGTAGGCAATGGCACGAACCTTAGCCAAATCACCTTCTAATTCGTGAGCTGTCTCTTCCTGTGGAAGGGTAAACGGATGGTGGGCACTCATGTAACGACCTTCTTCTTCAGACCATTCAAACATTGGCCAGTCAACTACCCAGAGGAAGTTAAATTTGTCGTTATCAATCAAGCCAAGCTCTTTGGCAATACGTCCACGAAGGGCGCCTAGTGTTGCATTAGCCACTTCAAGCGTATCCGCTACAAATAGAACCAAATCCTTATCTTCAAGACCAAGTGCTGCAGTCAATTCTCCTTGGATACCCGTCAAAAACTTGGCAACCGGTCCATTTAATTCTCCATCAACTACCTTGACCCAAGCAAGACCTTTGGCACCGTACTGTTTGGCTACTTCGGTCATCTTGTCGATGTCTTTACGTGAGTAGTTGTCCGCAGCTCCTTTGACTACAATGGCTTTAACAGCAGGTGCTTCTGAAAAGACTTTGAAATCAACACCCTTGACAACTTCTGTCAAGTCCTGAAGCAACATGTCAAAACGGGTATCTGGCTTATCAGAACCGTAAAGAGCCATCGCATCATCGTACTTCATACGAGGAAATGGAAGCGTTACTTCGATGCCTTTTGTTTCTTTCATCACGCGCGCAATCAAGCCTTCTGTGATATCTTGGATTTCTTGCTCCGTAAGGAAGGATGTTTCCAAGTCGACCTGGGTAAACTCAGGCTGACGGTCTCCACGCAAGTCCTCGTCACGGAAACATTTGACGATTTGGTAGTAACGGTCAAATCCAGCATTCATCAAGAGCTGTTTGGTAATCTGTGGACTTTGAGGAAGAGCATAGAAATGTCCTTTGTTGACACGAGATGGCACCAAATAGTCACGCGCCCCTTCTGGTGTTGACTTCGAAAGGAATGGCGTCTCCACATCAATAAACTCCAACTCATCCAAGTAGTTACGGATAGAATGAGTCACCTTAGCACGAAGTTTAAGATTTTCCAACATTTCTGGACGACGAAGGTCAAGGTATCGGTAACGCAAACGTGTATCGTCATTGGCCTCAATCCCATCTTTAATCTCAAAAGGTGTTGTTTTAGCTGTATTAAGAACAGTAAGGGCTGTCACATTCAATTCAACTGCACCAGTTGGCAACTTATCATTGGCCTGCTCACGCGCAGCGACTTGTCCAGTCACCTCGATAACAAATTCGCTACGAAGACTTTCAGCTGTTGCCATAACCTCTGCAGAAACTTTTTCAGGGTTGATAACCAACTGCATGATCCCTTCACGGTCACGAAGGTCGATAAAGATCAAACCACCCAAGTCACGACGACGGCCAACCCATCCTTTCAAGGTCATTTCTTGTCCGATATGTTCCTCACGAACACGACCAGCATACATACTACGTTTCATTGTTTCTCTCCTCTTTTATTCTGTTACTATTTTACCATAAAAGCGCAAGCTCTTCATGAAAATCATCAGAAAAGTTTGATTGTCTTTAGAAATCAAAACGAACAGACAAAAAATCCGATGGAAACGTCATCGGATTCTCTGATTGTGATTCTTAACCTTTTTTACGCTTTTCAGCGATCTCAGCTGCCTTTTTAGGTAGAACAATCTCCGTCGCATAAGCCGAAGCAAAACGCAAGACACCTGCAATAGGCGCAAAGACAACTGCTAGATAGTTGTAAAAGAAATCGCCTTTAAAGGCATAGGCAAGTGCCCCGATGATAAAGAAGAGAACGACCGCCTGTATCACTGCTAATAAAATTACTCGTTTCATGTGACCTCCTGACTCTATTATAGCATGAGTATCATCAAAAAGCCGATTAAATTATTCAAAGCGTGTAAAGAAATGCTGTAAAGAAGGCCTTTTCGGCTCACATAAGCCAGACCCAAACTAAATCCCAGACTAGCATAGACTAAAAACTGTTGCAAAGTCCCTGGAAAATGAATCAAGGCAAAAAGCACACTCGATACGAGGAGAAACAGAGCTGTCTGTTTGCCGTTGTTCTGCTTAGGAAAGAGATAGCGTGCTAACATCCCTCTAAAGATGAGTTCTTCCGTCAGAGGAGCAAAGACTACCACCATAAAGAAACCAAAGACAGGCTGAGCAACTGTCAGTTGTGATACGATTTGTTGATTGACTGACGGATCTTCTGGCAAAAAGAACTGGGCTGCAATAGCCACTAGCAAAACCAGGGTTGGCAACCAAATATAACGATTAAAAGCTGTTGTCTGGATGCTAACCTTTTCTGTCTGATACCATCTGTAAACTCCATAAACATAGGCCCCTGACAGGGCGACATAAAGTGGCAAGACTCCAAAGATTGAAGCCCCTAGGTCAAGCGCTGATAAAGCCATACTCTGAACCAGACCATAGCCAAAGAAAAAGGATAGAACAGCTAGAAGAAACCAGCCAAGATTTTTAAGTAAGTTCATAAAAGACTCCTATTTGAAATAACGTTTTGTTTTTCGCAATTGTGCAACATTGGTATACAAATGGATGACAACTGCCACGAGCAGAGCAACCAACTGTACTTGTCCTAATACCATAGATAGAACTACTAAGACAATATAGATACCTGGTATGATGAGCTGATTGACCTTGAACAAGATCAAGTAAGCTTCTTCCATCTCAGCCTGTTTTTCTCCCTCATCATAAGTATTGAGGTATTCCAAAACTTCCTTTGGAGTCGCCATAACAGAAAGTTTATAGTTACGAATCTTGCTGGTGATTTTTAGGCAGTAAACACCCGACCAAATACTTACAACTATCAAAAGTAAGGATGTTGCTGATATGCCGAATCTTCCTAAGTCTAAAATCATACAGAATAGCATACTAATTTGGGAAACATTCCAAGCCACTGTACCATAATCCAAGAAACGATACATAGCAAGATAGTCTTGTTCGCTTTCTTCGTCCTCTTCTTCTCTTTGATAGTTTTGATAGGCCTTATTGCTTTTTCTAATAAAATAAAAGGTTAGAGTTGCCGTAATCAGCCCTAGACCAAAAAAGATTGAGAACAAGGGAGAGATTACTTGCTCTTGATTGATACTTAAAGGATTAACTCTAAGAGCTCCGGCAAGTATTCCTAATAAAGCTCCGGTAATAAAAAGTTTCAGTGCAAAAATTATGTGATTCTTTTCCATCTTTAAACCTCTTTCTAAAACAAGCCAGACAACCATTGACCAAAGTCCTTACCTGATTCAAAAATAGCTGTCAAGCCTTCTGTTCCAAGCGACACCAAAATCAAACAAACAGCAAGTAAGAGAATAGCTTGGTTTCTAGCTTTTTTTGCTCCATCTCCCAAGGGTTCATTGCCAAGCCAACCTGCTAGATAGGCATAGAGAGTTACTGTTATAATCCCAATCTCTGTCGAAGAGAGAAACAGCAAGACTGTCACCAAACGAACGATATTGGCTTGAATGTTAAAATAATTTCCTAAACCTGCACAAACACCTGCAAGTGCTTTGTGTTCAGTATCGACTTGAAAACCCGCTAAAAACTCTTTCATAACTTTTCTCCTTTTACAATCTCTTTAAACTTTATCTTTCTCTCTACCCATCTAAAGACTAATAGTAAAACTATGTTAATCCAGAAGAGGTATTTACTTTCAACAATTGTAAACCAACCAAATAGGCTTCCAATCATAGCCAAAAGATTCACGATAAACACAACTATAGATAGATAATAAATCACTTTATACTTGTTCATCACTCATCCTCCTCTAAGCGAAAGACTGACTCGACTGGCTCATTGAATATCTGAGCAATCTTCAGGGCAATGACGATGGATGGCGTGTACTCATCCCGCTCAAGCAAGCTGATGGTTTGCCTGGACACGCCAGCTAGTTTGGCCAGCTCTGTTTGATTCAGGCCATCGCGAGCCCGAAGCTCTTTTAGACGATTTTTTAGCATGTCTTTTTTCTCCTTTGTTCTTATCTTGATTTCATTGTAACATATCTTTTTATTTTTGACAAACATATTTGTCAAAAAGTTTAAGATTTTTGTCATTTTGCAAAAGAAAACGGTCAGGAGTAAGATCCTGACCAGTTTTTCTACTATTAAAAGCCTAATTTTTCAAAGATTTCTGAGAAATTTTGATTGATAGCATCAAGTGACACTTGCACTTCTTCTCGAGTTTGGTTGTTCTTAACTGTCAATTGTCCGCTTTCGACTTCGCTCTCCCCTAGCGTGATGAGAGTCTTAGCCGCAAAGACATCGGCGGACTTGAACTGAGCTTTGAGCTTTCGGTTGAGGTAGTCACGTTCTGCTTTGAATCCTTGTTGGCGAAGGGCTTGTACCAATTCCAAGGCCTTGACATTTGCTCCTTCACCCAAGACTGCGATATAAACATCTAGGGCATTTTCGATAGGGAGGGTCACACCTTGCTTTTCAAGGATGAGAAGCAGGCGCTCTACACCAAGACCAAAACCAAATCCAGCAGTTTCAGGGCCACCAAAGTAGGCAACCAAACCATCGTAGCGACCACCCGCACAGACCGTCAAGTCATTACCCTCAATCTCTGTGATGAATTCGAAAATGGTGTGGTTGTAGTAGTCCAGACCACGCACCATATTGGTATCGATGATATAGTCTACACCCAGATTTTCCAACATCTGACGCACAGCATCAAAATGGGCTTGGCTTTCTTCATCAAGGAAATCCAAGATAGACGGTGCATTCTCCACTGCCACCTTGTCTTCTTTCTCCTTAGAGTCCAAGACACGGAGGGGATTTTCCTCCAAACGACGCTGGCTATCCTTAGACAAGGTCTCCTTAAGCGGTGTCAAATAGTCAATCAAGGCTTGACGGTAGGCCGCACGGCTCTCAGGATTTCCAAGAGTGTTGAGGTGCAACTTGACACCTTGGATGCCGATTTCTTTCAAGAAATGAGCTGCCATAGCGATTGTTTCCACATCGGTAGCTGGATTGCTAGAGCCAAAACACTCAACACCAATCTGGTGGAACTGGCGCAAACGCCCTGCTTGCGGACGCTCATAACGGAACATAGGGCCCATGTAGTAGAACTTGCTTGGCTTTTGCACTTCTGGAGCGAAGAGTTTATTTTCCACATAAGAGCGGACAACGGGCGCAGTTCCTTCTGGACGAAGAGTGATATGGCGGTCACCCTTGTCATAAAAATCGTACATTTCCTTAGTTACGATATCGGTCGTATCTCCGACAGAGCGACTGATGACCTCGTAATGCTCAAAAATAGGCGTGCGCACCTCTGCATAGTTATAGCGCTTGAAAATTTCACGGGCAAAGCCCTCAACGTACTGCCACTTGGCAGACTCAGCAGGTAAAATATCCTGTGTTCCTTTTGGTTTTTGTAATTTCATAGGGAATCCTCTTTAAACTTAATAGTCTTATTTTACCATAAATAGAGGGATTAAAACAGTGAGAAAAAAATTAGGATTTAGATATCATTTTTGAGATTAATAACTGTCAAAAGAATAGCTAGCAAGGAAAGACCAACAAATAGCATCCAAGTCAACTGTATATTCCATACAGCTATAAGTGAAAAACAAGCTGTTCCCACAGGTATGGATAAGGTAAACAATAAACCTAAAAAATTACTGGTACGAGCTAGAACATCTGGAGCTAGATTTTTCATGAGCATGGCACTAATCTTTGGTTGAACTTTACCAGACACATACAGAGTTGAAAAGAGAAATAGTAAACCAAGTACGACTTGATTGAATACATTAGCTAGACCAATTAGACTGAGTCCTACGGTCGCCCACATCATCAATCTAGGCAAAGACTGCTTCCCAAAATAATCATTGCCCGTAAGGCTACTGATGATGATTGCTACTAAAACACAGAATTGATTGATAAATAGTGCCTCTGTGTAAGAAAAATTCAAGAAAGAATGGCTCAAAAAGAAGATGTTATAGATGCTTCCTAAAGCCCCACCCAAGGCATTAATAAGCAAGACAGCAAAGATCATGAAACCAAAGTTTTTCTGTCCACCTTTAAGAAAAACGAAACGTAAATTTCGGTAAATTGTTAGGAACTGGTCTTTGATAGAAAGCTTCTCATTTTTTAGTTTTTTACCATCAGCAGATGACATTGACAGACTCAATTTGCCTTTTCCTAAAAAGAGAATAAAGGCTGATACTAGGAAAAAGCAGGCATTGATTCCCGCAACAAGGGAAAAATTGTTGACCGATAGACCTAAGAGCCAAACTCCAAAAGCTTGACCACCAATAGCTGAAATATAGGTGATAAACTGGGAAAAAGAATAAGCTTCCATCAAATCCCCTTCAGCTACTTTTTCCTTAACGAGGGGCATGCGCAAACCACCAGCAAAATCACTGATCACATCACTGATGACATTGATCAAACACAGGCTAGAAAAGGCAAAGAGACTAGCTTGCTGAACAACTAGGGCTGCCAGAAAAAATAAAACCGCCTGAAACAAACCGCTATAGACCATCCATTTGACCTTGTCCCTTGTGTAATCTGCCCGAATCCCTACAAAAACTGTAAAGAGAGTCGGAAGAATCATGACAATATTCGCCATAGCAACAGCAAAAGAGGCTTGTGGCAAGGTCGATGCATAAACGATAAATACTAGGTTAAAAATCGAAGCACCAAAGGCATTGAAGAAGCGCGACAAAGTCAAGAGTCGATAAGCTTGATTTCTAAACAATAGTTTCATAGGTGATCTCCCTTCTTGTTATAATCCCTATATGAAGTATGACTATAGTATAGCACTTAGAAATTGAAAGGGAAAACTTTTGAATATATGCAACACACAAAATGAGCAAAGAAACGATAGAACTTTTGTAACGACCTGAGAGTAGTCAAAAGTTCTATCGCTTAAATTTTCAAATTATTTTCTTAGTTTGCAGATATTCAACAATCGGTTGTATTTCTGTAGTATTCAGCAGATTTGTTACAACCAAGCATCTCAAAAATATGGACAGCATCTTCCATCTTTTTCTGACCTTCCTTGACTCTACCCTGCTTGCTATCAAGAAGACCTTCAGCCCACAAATAGACTATTCGGAAATAGGTCTCATTTTCCTTGTAGAAATGCTCTTTGATGACACGTTTAAAATAAGAGGCATTGGTAAATTCTTCACACTCAATGCTGGCTAAAAAGCCATTCAATAGCATAGTATGAAAAAGGTTTCGATTACTAGACATTTCCATTAGAAAATCGGATTTGCGGACCATTTCTCGTACATATCTAGTAAAAAGAGAAACAGACAAGAACGGAGAACTGACTGAGAACAAATTGAGTTCATAGATTCCCCAAATCTCAGTAGAAAACAAGTAGTCATGAAGGACTTTCCCTTCCTCTGCCGTTAACTCAACCGTTTCATCCATACTCTTCATATAAGACTTGATAATGATGGCATTTAGAACATGTTTCTGTTTGTTTTGAGAATGGGCATGCTTTTGATACTCCTTGCGATATAAGTCCTCAAGAGGTGCTATATTCTTTAAATCCAAAACATCTGTGATTTCTTTTCTCAACTCCGAATCTGTATCATACTGAAAACCTCTCGCCAGAAAGAGGATTTCCTCTACACTAGCAGATATATTTTCTAGGGCAAATAGAAACTTTTCCACCGAAAGCTCACTCTGACCTGTTTCAAATCGGGATAACATGGACAGCGAAAATTGTCCCCCAGTTGCTTGTCTCAGCGAGATATTTCTTGACTCTCGTAATTGTCTAAAGACTTTTCCAATCTGCTCCATAGACTTCCCCTTAATTGAGTATTTTCTTCATTTTATCATATTTTTCAGAAAATTCATCAAAAACTTGCCAAATTGTCAGAATTATGAGAAAATAGAGGATATTTATCACGTGGAGGTACTGTTATGAGAGACGATATCAAAATCAATGACCGCGCTTTGGCCTTACAAGACCAAATTATCGAAAAACTAGAGAAGGTTTTTGATACAGATGTGGAATTGGATGTTTACAATCTAGGACTGATTTATGAAATCAATCTGGATGAAACGGGTCTCTGTAAGATTGTCATGACCTTCACCGATACTGCCTGTGATTGCGCCGAAAGTTTGCCTATCGAAATCGTCGCAGGTCTGAAACAAATCGAGGGTATCGAAGATGTCAAGGTTGAAGTTACCTGGTCGCCTGCCTGGAAGATTACACGAATCAGTCGCTACGGCCGCATTGCCCTTGGACTGCCACCTCGTTAAGCAGGCAAATCACTTTTGAAGATGAAAAGAAGCAAGCCGAAGTTGGCTTGCTTTTTGATACTCAATGAAAATCAAAGGGCAAACTAGGAAGCTAGCAGCAGGCTGTACTTGAGTACGGCAAGGCGACGCTGACGTGGTTTGAATTTGATTTTCGAAGAGTATGAGTTTATTTTTTACCTGACTTGTCCATATTCCAGAAGTCTGTCACGGCTCCGCGAGAAGCGGATGATACGATGTGGGCATATTTACCAAGAACACCACGACTGTAAAGTGGTGGCAAGGTTGTTTCTGCCTTGCGTTTTTCAAGTTCTTCTTCGGATACGGCCATGGAAATTTCTTTGGTATCTTGGTCAACTGTAACGATATCCCCTGTACGCAGGTAAGCAATCGGTCCACCATCCTGAGCTTCAGGAGCGATATGTCCGACAACCAGACCATAAGTACCACCAGAGAAGCGTCCATCTGTCAAGAGAGCAACCTTGTCTCCTTGACCTTTACCAACGATCATGGATGAAAGTGACAGCATCTCAGGCATACCAGGACCACCCTTAGGTCCAACGAAACGAACAACGACTACATCGCCATCAACGATTTCATCTGTCAGAACGGCCTGAATAGCATCTTCTTCTGAGTCAAAGACCTTAACTGGTCCAACGTGGCGACGCACTTTCACACCTGATACTTTAGCAACCGCACCGTCAGGGGCAAGGTTCCCGTTCAAGATGATAAGCGGACCGTCTGCACGTTTTGGATTTTCAAGTGGCATGATGACTTTTTGACCTGGGGTAAGGTCTGCAAAGTCAGCTAAGTTCTCAGCAACAGTCTTACCAGTACATGTGATACGGTCTCCATAAAGGAAACCATTTGCCAACAGGTACTTCATAACAGCAGGCACACCACCGACTTCATAGAGGTCTTGGAAGACATACTGACCAGAAGGTTTCAAGTCGGCCAAGTGAGGTACACGTTCTTGGATCGTATTGAAGTCCTCAAGTGACAAGTCAACATTAGCCGCATGGGCAATGGCAAGCAAGTGAAGAGTGGCATTGGTTGATCCACCGAGAGCCATGGTTACTGTAATGGCATCTTCAAAGGCTTCACGAGTCAAGATATCTGATGGTTTGAGACCAAGCTCCAGCATCTTGACAACAGCTCGTCCTGCTGCTTCGATATCTTCTTTCTTGTCAGCTGATTCAGCTGGGTGAGAGGAAGACCCTGGCAAACTCATACCGAGAACTTCGATAGCAGTCGCCATGGTATTAGCTGTATACATACCACCACAGCCACCAGGGCCAGGGCAGGCATTACATTCAAGACGTTTCACGTCCTCAGCCGTCATATCACCGTGGTTCCATTTTCCGATTCCCTCAAAGACAGAAACCAAGTCAATGTCTTTTCCATCAAGATTTCCCGGTGCAATGGTTCCACCATAGGCGAAAATAGCTGGGATATCCATATTTGCAATGGCAATCATAGAACCAGGCATGTTCTTGTCACAACCACCGATGGCAACAAAGGCATCGACGTTGTGACCACCCATCGCCGCTTCGATGGAGTCCGCAATGATATCACGAGATGTCAAAGAGAAACGCATACCAGGCGTTCCCATAGCGATCCCGTCTGCTACGGTAATGGTTCCAAACTGTACCGGCCAAGCGCCCGCAGATTTGACACCTTCTTTAGCCAATTTCCCAAAATCATGCAAGTGAATGTTACATGGTGTATTTTCCGCCCAAGTCGAAATCACTCCCACAATCGGTGTTTCAAAGTCCTTATCTGTCATACCAGTCGCACGAAGCATAGCACGGTTTGGTGATTTCACCATACTGTCATAAATGCTACTGCGGTGACGTTTATCTAATTCAGTCATCTTATCCCTCCCGTTTCAGTTTTTACTATTATAGCACATTTTAAAGGCAATGAACAGAAGAAAATTCTTGAATTTTCAGAAAATTTCGATTAATTTGATTGAATGACTTCTAATTTTTTCATCTTTTTTTGTCAAGTAACTTTACTTTACAAAAAAAATGTGTTATTCTAATATGGTTGATGAAAATCACTAGATTGAATCGAATTTAAATACCTAAAGGAGAAAAGAAAATGGCAGTACCTGCACGTCGCACCTCAAAAGCGAAGAAAAACAAACGTCGTACACACTACAAAGTAACAGCTCCGTCTGTAAACTTTGACGAAACCACTGGAGATTACTCACGTTCTCACCGTGTATCACTTAAAGGATACTACAAAGGACGTAAAATCGCTAAAGCTGCATCAGCTGAATAATAGAAGGGAGATACCATGCGCGTAAATATCACACTTGAACACAAAGAATCTGGTGAACGCTTGTACCTTACTTCTAAAAACAAACGTAACACTCCAGACCGTCTTCAATTGAAGAAATACTCACCAAAACTTCGCAAGCACGTTGTGTTTACAGAAGTTAAATAATACAACATACAGAAAGCCTATGAAATCAACATTTCTAAGGCTTTTTCTTTTAAGTTTAGCAAAATAACTGAATTTTAACTGATTATAATAATCAAGAGATTATTTTAGACAAATCTATCATAGCTTGTTCAATCTTATGTTTTCCTTTTTGCATAACATGAAGATAGATTTTTTCTATTTCTCTACTATCTTCTGAATGTCCCACAAACTCTCGAATAACGTTTAAGCTTACATTCTTATCAGCCATGACTGAAACAAAACTATGTCGGAACATATGGGGAACTATGTGAACAGGCCTACCAAAATCAACTAGGTCATCAATATCCTTATAGGATTTTCCACTTTTCTTATTATACTTAGCGGACTGACTAGTTCCACCTCTTAAGAACATTGAAATTTCTGTATGATACAATGGACTGCCCTGCTGGTTCTTCCCTTTTATGTATACCCTAGTAAAAATATATCCCATATCATGATAAGTCGGATTAAATCTCGCCTGAAACTTATTTCTTTCAATATATTTAAGTAAAATTTGTTCTACTTTTGGTGACATCGGAATAGTTCTAACGCTTTCTTTAGTTTTTAGAATTGCTCTATATCGTTCCTTCTCATCACGCAAGCCTTCTTCTGCCATTTCTTTGTCAGTCTTATTATGGCTTGCCCTCTGCCAATGAACCTTAATGAGTTTATTCTTGAAATCTAGAACATCTTCATTCAAACCTAATGCTTCACTCGGTCTCATACCTGTCAAGTAGATAATTCTGAGTACATCAGCAACTAGTTCATTATTATGTCGCTTAGTCCAATTTTCAATAATTTTAAATACTTGATTAGCCTCTTCAACTTCAAGATATTTTTCAGCTATATCTTCCCTAAGTTTCGCCTGCTCTTCTGCACTTGTTAGTGTCTTACGCTTAACCCTCTTATTCAAAATAGGGTGTTGCGACGCTGTCAATTCTCCTTGTTCTACCGCCCAATCAAATATCATTTTAAGATAGATATGAATGTTCTTTGAAGTTCCCTCACTTGCATTATTTATAATATCTTGCATTTTTTCCTGTTCCATACAGAACTGTTTAAGGCTCATATTTTCGTTGAAATATGGGGAAATATGCTGGTTATAAACACTAACTCTAGTCTTTAGAGTATTCTTGGCAGGCTTAACACGATTGACCCACCACTTAAAAGCTAAACCGTATAATTCACTGTTTTCATCATACGGTCTAGCTATCTCTTTGAGGCATAAAGTTTTACTAGGCTCTAATTTCTTTGGTTTTTCTCCAGTCAAATCTAATACGGTTTCATCAATCATTTCATTTAATATCTTTGAAACTTTTGTAATCAGCTGACTATTCTTTATATCAGAAATAAGTAACTTCTCATGTCCCTTACTGTCTTTTCCTGTTGGTATTGCCTTAGTCGTATACCACCCTTTATTTTCTCCCCTTGTAAGGTACTTATAACGACTTTTTGTTATCAAAGGATGAGTATATCTCATTGCAAACTTAACAAGCACGTTGCCCTTTTTAGAAGGGTCTGGTTTCCATTGATAAACAGTTAGAACTCGAGTAGTCTTACCTACCTTCATTTTTACCCCCTTATACTAAGCTATAACTGCCTCATTTTCATGGAAAATCTTATAATCAAACCAATCTTTAAATACCTCCGCATGAATAAAGACATTCCCATGAGTTCCACAAATTCCAAAAGAATATGGACTATTTCTCATTTGACGAATGTAGTGATCCAATGTAGGTAATTTCATACCCTTCCAAAGTTCATCTAAAAATTCTTTCTTCCGATACCAATTTTTAGTTAAATCATAGTCTGACTTTGTCTTAAGCTCTATCATTGGAATACTTTCCTTTCTTATGCTATAATCTAGTTAGTTAATTTTTAGAGGCGACTTATTTTCAAGTCGTCTTTTTTTGTCCCCAAAATTGAGAACTATTCTGCTCTCTTACATATTGCTCTATATCCTTTTCATCATTATCAGTTAGCCTTGAAAGTCCCTCTTTGAGCAAGCTTTGAATATAATCTTCTGCCTTTTGAACATCATAGGCCTGATACTTTGCAATATAGACTTTTGCTAATGTTTTCGCAACTTGTTTCTCTGTCCAAGCCTCAGACTGCCGTAGTGTCGTTTTAGCTCTTGTAATACTAAGAACTGTCTGGTTTTCAGTTCCTAGATAATCTATCCACCACTTGACTTTTTTTCTTCTCCAATGATTGCTATCTGTCGCATTTGGACGAACAAAGCGATAATGACCATTTATAGCTTCAAAATAGATTGACGATAATGGACGTTTTAAAAATAACTGCTCTGCAATTATATTAGCCTTTTCCTGCCAACATCTAAGCTCTGCGCGAATCCAAGACGGAACTTCTACAAGCTCTTGCTTACCAAGTTGCTCCATACGTTTATTATATATGCACCACTGCTGATTACCTCGTGAACCTATTGCAACTGTTTCTCCTACTCGCTCACCAGAATCTAGTACTGATTTCTCATGATATTCAAAGTGTTTTGCTTTCGAGACACATAATCCTTTCTTGCAATAGTCATATATCCGTTGAACATCTAAGCTACCGTCAAATATGTCGTGGGCAATATCTAAACGAGTGAAATTAACATTATACTGGTATAAACGAGTAATTAAGGCAATCCAATTATTTTCGTTACTGTTTAAAAATTCTTCATATTGACGACAACCTTGCCCTTTTAATTCAATAAATACACCCATAGAAAGCCTATCAGCATTAAAATACACCTTAATTTCTGAACAAGAATAATGTTGCTTATACTTATTTATTCCCCAATCATTCAACGTGAAGTTTTCAAGAGGAATCAAAAGGATGTCAGTCAGAACTCTTTCTGGCGGAACATCCTTAACACTCACAGCAAAATAATCTATTCTGACTGTATTCATAGGATTATTCTCCTAGAACTTTAATATCCTCACACACAATTTTTACACCTGCCCAATTACTTCTAGCCATATTCCAAGCTAGTCGAACCTTAGGCCGAATCAATTCAACAGAAACATTCAACAAAGCATCATTTTGAGCAAGTTTTGCAATCTTATCCAGATTTCCGATAATTTCAAGGTTAATCGCTTTTAAGTCATCAGTAGAAATTCCCATTTCAGTTAGAACTTTCACTTTGTCAGCGTCAAGAACAGTAGAAGTAATTTTACTTACTTCATCTGTCTTCACGTTTTCGCCGTTGACTTCTTTGTATTTGTTGTTCACCCTAACTGACAAAATCACTACTTTCTTAGGAATATCAAACTGTGACATTTCAAGGTCAAGCAATCCAATTTTAATGTTTGTATCTGTCATATTGTAAACCATATTTTTTCTCCTTTAATTCCGTATCCTACATGAAAACACCTCTCATCCTTACTCTACCAAGAGTTTGCGACCTCTTGGTACAACTAGCAAGCCGTAACCCCTTACGTACCAAGGGTTTAGAGTACATTTCATGTATGTGTGCACCCCCTAATAGGGACTGGGGTGCAAATGTCAAATCGAGTTCAGCCGTTTGCCACCTTTCCCACCTGCTCTGGGCTACCGTGTTGACCACTCGCCCAGTGGTGGGGTGGCGAACCGTCTTCATCGATGAAAGAAGCTAAGTCTCTTAAATGATTTCTTTTCAGTCTCTTTCTCTAAGGTCTGGATTCTATCCAGAAGCACTTCTAACTCCTGTTTCAACTTTGCTAGGTTCCTTCGATAATCTTCTCGGATTTCCTTAAAGGAGACCTCTAGCTCATCAACAAGTTCTCTAATAGGTTTTTGATAATCATTTTCTTTAGAAAACCCATAAACACTTAGAATTGCTCTTTCCAGCCCCAACGAAGACTTCTTATCAGCAATCGCTTGAAAATGATTTAGGTCATCTTCTGTAAAAAGATAAACTTTAGAATAAGATTTTCGACCCGTTCTCACTCTACTTTCATTGAATTGAGTACCAGTTAGACTTTCAATCTTTAACCGCCACTTTTTCAATGTTGAGACTGAGTTGAGACCATCAACCCTATCTACAACTTCTTGATAATCGTATTTACTCATTAGTTTACCTGTATTTTCTGATTAAGAAAGTCGTTCAAAATCTGCAAAGAACTAGATTCAATCAATCGCTCAAATCCCATATCCTTGATAAGGCGATAGAGTTCTCTGTCATTCAAATCTTTACAATCCTCTGGTTTGATTAAGACTTTCTCTTGTGTATCTGGTGAGTAGGCTACCCACTCTACCATTTGTAGTTCCATACCTGTTAAATTCATAATTACCCTCTTTTCTGATTCTGCATTCAACTAGCGTTTATCCGAAATATCTGGTATAATCACAGCAATTAGATTTACTGTCCTTGAACGATGTACCAGATTGTTCAAGGATTTTTTGTACCTTCCTTTCTTTTTTGATTGTTGGGTTAGCTCCTCTCTAACATGCATGTACGGTTTTATGTACGTTTGGTGTAAAATTTTTGAGCAACCTTAATGCTCATCAATAATTATATACGATATCATACACGGAGTCAAGCGTTTTTCTCAAAAAATGTACGATTTTATAAACACCTGTGTTATAATAGTCTGAGAGGTAACCTATGTTTGAAATACTTAAACCTGATAAAAAGACTGTTGGTCAAAGATTAAGACAAGTCAAAGATGAATTAAATTTGTCTTTTACTGAATTTGGAAACCGTCTTGGATTAAAAAAATCAACGATTAACGCATATGTAAGAGGAGATAACTTAGCTCCTCTTGAAGTTTTAGAGAAAGTGTCAAAAATCTATGGAAAACCCGTAGGTTGGTTTTACTACGGAGAATTGGAAGAATATATTGAACTTTACCTTAGAAAACTTGGTTATGGCACATTCCTAGATGAGTATCCTGATACTCCATTAAAAATAAAAGAAGAGCTTTTTAGAATAAAAACAAATCCAATACAATCGGTCACAAGAAGTGGGGGAGTAACCATTGGAACATTTGAAAATCCTGACTGGGAAAATGAATTTGGATACCCAAAAGAAGGCTACCTAGATGATATCTTTTTTGAAATGCTTTATGATACGCTGAGGGACACAATTAGGAAGGAAGCCAAAACCTACTTAAGCCAGCAAGACGGACTTGATGATACTAAAATCAACGAACTTTCTGATTACTTTGCTAACCAAATCTATACTTCATATGATTTTATCGGAAATCTAGAAATCCTTTCCAAAGATAAAATCAAAAAAGAAATTAAAAAGGGCTATGAACGCCTGATTAAAGATTCGCCATCAGCAGGTGTAGAAGTTAGCTATGATTCCAATTACCTACTCGGTTTTCTAATCAATACACTTGCAGATAGCCAAGCAACAAGGCAATTACTTTCAGATATGTCCCAAGCAACAGTTGGTATGCCTTTTTCACAATTTCATGAAGGGCATGAATTAGTTGAAATTATCCAATCTGTCAGACCACGACTGATAGAACTATACAATAATACGACCTTTGATGACTGGACTGACTGGGCGGAGAAATAATCACGTGGTTTTCGCGTGACTTTCGCGTGATTTTCGATATCTTTTTAAAACGAACTACTCAAAAATGCTTTAAAATCAAGCAAAATTGAGTATTATCAAAAATTTTTTTCGCGTGATTTTCGCGTGATACCCTGCAATTTGATTTTTTAAGTTAGGAGGAAAAAGTGTGGAATTAAAAATTGAAGGCAATGATTTAGAGTACAAAAAAGCTAAAAAAGCACTTCCTGATTCTTTCTGGGAGACCTATTCTGCTTTCGCAAACACCAATGGTGGTAAAGTTGTCTTGGGAGTAGATGAAAATAATGAAGACCCTTTTCAGGGAGTTATGAATCCTGAAAAAGTTAGGAATGACTTGTTTAATCTAGTCTCTAATAGAAAAAAAGTAAGTTGTAATTTGCTAACCGATAATGATATTGAGTACATTGATATTCCTGATAAAAATCGTCAACTTATGGTAATAACGATTAGAGAAGCCAGTAGTGACCAAAAACCTGTCCATCTTAAAAATGATTTTAGAGAATCTTATAAAAGGTTAGGGGAAGGTGATGTTAGACTTGATAAAGAAGAGCTAAAGTATCTCATGGCAAGCTCCCATGATGATATTGATGGCGAACTCCTAACTAACTATGACGAAAGTGACCTCAATATTGAATCAATCGAAGAGTATAAAAAACTCCTAATCGAATTAAGCGGGAACACTAAGTACACCAATATGCCACTTAGGGACTTCTTAACTGAAATTGGTGTTTTTAAGAAGGATAGAACAGATGGCTCTTATAAGTTGACTGCAGGAGGGTTACTATTTTTCGGGAAATACAACTCCATAATATCTAGGTATCCTAAATTTCAATTAGACTACTTTGAAAAGGACAACTCACTTTCTACTAGGTGGAATGATAGGATTTCAACAGGGGACATGATGTACCCTGATTTGAACATGTATGACTTTTTTAATTTAGCATACAAGAAATTAACTGCAACTACCAACGATAGGTTCGAACTCAATGATAAATCTGCCCATCGTTTACCATTTAAAAAAGATTTATCTGAATCTATACGTGAAGCACTAGTAAACTGCTTAATGCACGCTTACTATGACTTTGACTCACCTATCGTTATCACCGCATATAATGATTTTTATGAATTTAAGAATCCAGGAAAAATGAAAATTTCTATTCCTGAGTTTATACATGGCGGTACGTCAAAAACACGAAACGGTACAATTTCATCGCTATTCAGAAGAATCGGAATGTCTGAGAAGGCTGACTCAGGCGGGCCAAAAATCTTTGATGTGTCAGAAAAATACAAATTGAAAATTCCCGAAGTTTCAACTACTTTTGATAGTACTATCGTAACCATTTGGAAAGTGGACTTGTTGTCTTCATACCAAGATGTAACACAAGATGAAAGAGCTATTCTCAAGTACATAATCGAAAATGAAAGCATTAGCAAAAACGATGTTATTGAGAATAATCTGATGACAGAATATAAGTTCAGAGAAAACTTAAAAACTCTTCAAAGCAAGCAATATATAGAGGTAATTGGCAAGGGACGTTCAACAAAATATGTTCTTCCTAGAACATCATCTGAACAATATCATATCATCAAACAAAAAATTAAAAACCTTGGTGATTTTATGACCAAGAACTAAAGTTTTATCTGATTTTTGTCTGATTAAAACTAAAGCAAGGTCAAAATCACCCTATTTCATCAATAATTGAAAGATTGAAAAGCCCATAAAATCAACGTTTCTGTACATCATGAAACTTGCTAAATTACATATTACGCTTACAGAGGTTAAGTAAGCATAACTCAAAACGCCTTACTGGGCGTTTTTTGCTTTATTGGTTAGCGATCTATAACTTTTCAGGAGAGATTTATGCCATTTTATCTTTGGATGTTCCCGCTACTCTTTATCTTTCACGATATGGAAGAAATTATCGGTCTTGTCCCTTGGATTCATCTCAACGAAACCTTGCTTGCTCAAAAGGCTCCAGCTATTCTCAAGATTCACAAAGGAATTACAACAGAGGGATTTGCCCTTGCTGTTTTTGAGGAGTTTATCATTGTCTTATCCATCACTTTATTAGCGTATTTTACTCAATCTAGAGCGCTCGAATTAGTTTGGTTAGGGGGATTTGTGGCCTTTGCACTTCATCTCTTGCTCCATATTGGACAATCAATTCTTCTCCGTAAGTATATTCCTGCTCTGATCACTTCTATACTTTGTTTTCCTATCAGTGCTTATTTGATTATCGACATCGTGCATTTGTGGCAGGTTTCGACTAGCGAATTTTTCCTATTTTCACTGGTCGGTTCAGGCATCGTCGCCATCAATCTCCTCTTTGCTCTCTGGCTTGGGAAAAAATATTCCGCCTGGCTTGCCCATTACCATTAACAAAAGAATCTGAGACAAAATGGTTCTCAAATTCTTAGTTATAAAAGAAGAATAGGCGGAACCGCCTAATGTCGCCCCCACTAGCTAAGTAGCGCGTTGGTAATAGATATTTTGTGTCCTACTATATAGCTATACTTTCATGCCACTAATTCTTGTTATTACATAGAGACAAACAAATTAATTATTCCAAGCGATTCCTGATAATTTTACTATATTAAAAAGATAATACAGTAGTCGTTTTAACATCGAGATGAATTTTTCCTGTTACCTAATAGTATCCTTTTAGGTTAATTACCAATTATTTATGAAATTCTCTGTATGCCATATGTTACTGTTCTATACATAATTAGTCTTTTATAACTGATACGGAACCATTTGAGCTAATTGCTCGACAACAGTCTGTATAAACTTCGATAAAATCATATCCTCCATGTAAAGCAATGCTTTTGGCTTTATCGAGTCCACCAGGTAATATCTCTCCTCGTTTATAATGCTCAATGATTTCTCCAACTAAGTCTAGGGTGTGCGCTTCGTAAGGTGCTCCTAAATAACATTTTGCTACAAAACCTAGGAGAATTCCATTAATATCCACATCTGGGAATTCCGACTTGATTGTATTAATAATTTCATTTACTTCCTTTTTATTATGAACATGTCCTCCTGCATCTAGTTGATGAATAGCATCCATATATTCTTTAGACCGTGATTTTCTTAGAAGCCTATCTAAACTCAATTTATCTATTTGTGGTTGTTTTAAGTTAGAAGTCATGATATGGCTTGCTTGTGTTTGTTTTTGGGATTGGTATGGATTTAACATTGGTCTAGGCATCTATTTTTCTCCTAATCGTGTTATAAATTATATTTTGCAATTTAAGATTCCTTTTAATGGTACTCTCAGAATAGATCTTCATTTAAGGAATTATAAAAATGGACACGAAACTGAGATTACAGTTACCGTGTCCAAATAATGAACTTATTAAACAAGTACTTTTCTTGTTTTAAGTCCACTTTGTTTATGAACAAGTCCCTCTCCACCGATTGGTTTTCCAGATGCAGGAACAGCTCTTTCTTTCCCCCAATCTCTAATAGCCTCAATTTTTTCTGGGCTAGTTTGAGAGAGTGGGACTACATTATTGAAAGCATTCATGATATTCTCTTCGTTGAGAATAAAATTGTTATTAGCGATAGCTCGGTAAGCTAAATCTCTAACTGTCGATTCTAAGTCCGCACCAGTGAAACCATCACTTATTTGAATGATATTATCAGAAAAATCTCCTTCAAATTCTAGACTTAAGTATTTTTTAAAATACAAAGCAAGTATTTCTTTACGCTCATCTGCAGTAGGTAGATCAACAAAGAATAACTCATCAAATCTTCCTCGACGGAGAAGTTCTGATGGAAGCATAGACACATCATTAGCTGTTGCAACTACAAAAACTTGTTTTTTGCATTCTTGCATCCAGAATAAGAATTGACCAACCATACGAGTAGATACACCGCCATCATTAGCGCCTCCAGTAGCTCCTGATAGTCCTTTTTCTATTTCATCAATCCATAAAATACATGGAGATACATTCTCAGCGGTAGTTAGAGCATCTTTGAGTTGCTGTTCAGACTGACCTACATAACTTCCTTGAACCGTTGCAAAATCTAAACGATATAATGGGAGTTTCCAGTTAGCGGAAATTGATTTAGCAGATAAAGATTTTCCGCATCCAGGGACACCTACTAGGAGTATTCCTCTAGGTGGCTGCAATCCTTTCTCACGTAACATATCTTTCTTTTCGGGAGTTAGCAATTCTTTCTTTTCATCAAGCCACTTCCTTAATCCTTCAAGTCCTCCGACATCCTTTACAGAATCATCTACAACGATTTTTTCTAGACCAGAGATATCAGAGAATAGGCGATCTTTTGCAAATCTTATCTCATCTAAATCAGATTTTCTTATGCACTTATTTGCAATCAAAGCAGCGATAACGTTCTCCGCCTCAATTCTAGTTACCCCATTGAGAGCTGCTGCAGCTTCTCGAATATCGGAGTTGTCCCATTCAATCTGGATATCGTTTCTATAGTCGTCAATGTATTCTTGAATTATTGAGTACATTTCCTCTTCGTTAGGTAAATCTATTTTTACTGCCATACCTTGCCGTTGAAGTTGATTCCAAATAGGGGTATTGGTAAAAACTATTACAACGCCCCCAGTTTCATTGGCTAGATTGACCAGTGCTAAGACTTGTTTAGAATCGCTATTTTCATTACTAAGGTCCGGAACTTCTGTCAGTACAATAGTTTGGTATTGTTTCTTTTGCATTTGGTCCGTCATGTAATCTATTGCACCATAAACAGATTTATCATCGTTAACATTCTTACCAGAACTAAGATCATACACACCTTTGGTGAGAGTATGTACGTTGAACGGAAGTTGTAATTCTTCAGATATTTCCTTTAACATATCTAATGTTCTACTTGGCTCAATGGTATTGATAGCAATAAAAGGAATTCTTGCAAGTGAATATCTCGTAAGAAGTTCTTTGCTTTTTACTATATTGCTCATTTACTGTTCACCTTTATTTAAAAAAGAATTAATTTTATGATTTCTAATAATACTTGACATTTTCCCGCTTCGGTCCTGTTTTGCAGATTCTTCTAAAGATTTTTGCATACTATTAGCTTGTTCTATAACGAGATTTAGGTAGTGTTGTCGCTCTTTATCCGGAATTACAGGAAGATTGATTGCTTCAGCTAAGAACGTCATTTCTTTTCTCAAAGAAAGAATTGCTTGAATAATAGCTCCCTCGTATCCTTGGGATTTTAGTAAATCATTTTGAAACTTATCTGAAGCTACATTCATACGGTAATTAACAGCGTCAATTAACTTTGTAGAGAAACGTTCTGCCACACCGTATTGCCATTCGATAGTTCCAGATTTCATCATTTTTAAAACTGTTTCATCATCATCTTTGTTTTTAAAAATAGCTAAGACATTTACCCATTCTGCATATGTTTGTGGTTTATTCATTATTTTTGCCGTTTCCTTCTGACTAGCAATTGTGGGGGCACAATATCCCATGAAGGGAGTCCCTCAGCAAACACGCTCATAGGTTCTTCAGTGATATCTTCTTCAGTATTAATGCTCTTAAATGGAGTGGTGTTATTAGATGATAGCTTACTATCGCCTTTATATTTTTCATCCATGTCAATTACCTCCTCAAATTTTAATCTTTCTATTAGATGATGCCAACTTGTTTACATATTGTTCAGGTCTTATTTGTTCGAGGAAATCAAGAACTTTAGTGCTTTCAGCATCTTTCTCTGCGAATTCAATTCTAAAGTCTACAATTTCAGCTAGAGTAGCTCTTATAATTTGTTCACCATTCACTCTTTTATTCTCGTATTGTTCTTCAATTTTCTTGCGATTCGTTTCAATGTTTTCAATATTAGATTTATGTTTAAGAACCATAACAATCCCTGCTATAATAGCTATTAAACCTAAGAAAATATTCCCAAAAATCATCATTAAACCGATTACTCCGATAGCTATACCACCATACAAAAGGAATTTATCAAATAAACTTGGGAAGTAGTTTGACAAAGTTTGTTCTTTTTCAGAGTCAATCTGAGAATTGAATTTTTCAATCAACTCGTTTTCGTTTTGGCCATCTGTTGATTTATCATTAAAAGTATCCACATTAATTTCAATTTCGTAAGGAATCTTCATGCGATTTTTTGCAGTAACGTCATTATAAGCGTTTGTTACCCAATCACGAGAAAGAGCCAATGCAAATTTTTGGGTTGATATACTTGAGTGAGAAGATTCGGGTTTCATTGCTGCATCGGTAAGCAACTGGGTGAAGTCTTTATGGGTTTCAAATGCAGTCACCTCAATATCCATGTTTTGATTAGCACGGTTGTCATCTCCTCCAAAGTCAACCACAAACTGCTCGAATTTTTCTTGTTTTCGAAGAGCTAGTTCCTCGTTATCAAAATCAGTCACAAGTGTGTCTAAAATATCATCTAATTGTTCTTTGACGCTTTCTGTAGACCCTTTTTTCTCAAAAATATCAGTTAGATAGTTTAATATTTGTTCATGGAGATGAGCACCTTCTAAAATATCCTCTAGAACAGGCCAACTATTACTATATTTTCTTAGGTTAGGGTATAAATCTTCATATAGTTCTCTTCTTTTTAAGTTAATGGCTTCGGACCATTGTTCTGTTTGCTGTTCAGTAAAACCAGGTTTTTCTTCAAGTCGACTGAGCCATTCATTCATTTGACGTGAGATGACTCCTTCGGTATCAGCTCCCAAGAGTCCACTCGCAAAAGCATCTAAGATAATTATAGAATTTCTGTCGAGATTTTCTTCATCTTGATTAGCTAGATAACGTTGAGTCCACTTAAGGCATGCGTTCTTTCTGTTAGCTCTTCTACAAATTAAGGCAAAGAAAAGGGAGGTTTTTTCATCGTTTCGTTTAATCCCTTCCTTGACTGCTTTTTCAGCTAACTCGGGTTTATCATTTATCCATGCTGCTAATGCAACTAAGCATGGAGCAAGCCAGTAACCTGGAGTTGATATCATTAGTTCTTCTGTTGCAGTGCTGATTGTTTCCTTTTTGACAATTCCTAAATCATCAGCTTGTAAAATCCCTGTGGTAGTACGACGAACAATATCATAATGTCCATATTTCTTCTCAATTTCCTGACGGATTTTTACCAGTCGAGTTTCAGCTTGTCCTAATCTATTAGCTTTTTGTTGGATATTCACAAATTCATGAAATTCTTGTGCTAAACTACCAATTTCATCATAAACGATTTGAAGATTTTCGTTTGCTACATCAACTCTAGCATCAATTGTTCGTAATCCTTCATGGATAGAGCGCAAGTTGTTCTCGATAGCTCGAAGATCAGCTTGATGTATTATTCTTTCAGCCATAATATCTCCCTTGTTAATGATTTCCAAATTAATTAGAAAAAATTTTGACTAATTTTCTAAATAAACTATCTTAAAATCATTTTGATTTTTTTCCTTATAGAAAAAGAATATCATAATTATTTTATTAATTCAACTTATCATAAGAATGAAGCGAAAGTATTTGATTCGCGCTGACCTTATAGTTACTCGATAGGTATTTTTGGTATATAGAAATCGATTATCATATCAATGAGGCTCTAGCGCTTGAATGGCCTGATATTGACTTAGATAATGCCATTGTGCATATCACAAAAACACTAAACTATAATCAAGAACTCAATAGCCCAAAATCAAAGTCTAGTTATCGGGATATAGATATAGACCGCCAAACAGTCGCTATGCTCAAGCAATATAAACGTAGGCAAATACAAGAGGCTTGGTAACTCGGGCGCTCTGAAACTGTGGTCTTTTCTGACTTCATACATGAGTACCCTAACAATCGAACTTTACAAACTAGATTAAGAACCCATTTTAAACGGGCAAACGTCACTAATATAGGTTTTTATGGCTTCAGACATACACACGCTAGTTTATTACTTAACTCTGGAATACCTTACAAGGAACTTCAGCACCGTTTAGGACATTCCACTTTGCCCATGACTATGGACATTTATAGTTACCTCTCAAAAGAGAACGCCAAAAAAGCCGTCTCATTCTTTGAAACGGCTATGAAATCAATCTAGCAAATATCTAAGCAAACCCAGAAATCAACGTTTTAAGACAAA
>NZ_KV832115.1:73272-85318 GCF_001837335.1 Streptococcus sp. HMSC066F01 | reverse complement strand
TCTGTAAGATATTTCTTAAAATTAAAGCATTTTGTTGTATCGCTTTTTTAAATATCCAGCAAGTATCTTTATTACTTCTTAATGTTGGATAACAGGGTTTTTGGAGTTTTCGCTTTTCGTTTGAATGTTTTGGAGTTTCTTCCTTACTCCACAAATCACTGAACATAAAACTCTACTTTTTTAATGAGTTCAGCAGGCAAGAAGCTAGCACGTTTTAAAACGTGCTTTTTATGTTACTCTACGTAAGATTTTAACAACGAAACGTGCTATATCAATTTTTGTGTTTCAGCTTTTCAATATAAGCGAATGCCTCGCTTTCTGAAATTTCTTCAAAATCCGTGAAGTCATTGAAATAGATTTTATTAAACCAATCAATACTATCAATCCACTTTTTTTCGATATCAAAAACTTGCATAACACCACCAAATAAACGAAGTATTTGAGGATTATCCGTTGTTGTGTGATAATATCTGTTTTTTATCATATTACCTCACCACTACTATTTTTCAGCAATTTAATACTTACTTTTTTGTGCCTTTTTCATGTCTACATAATAGGAAACAATTATATCATATCTTCCACTGTTTTTCCATTTTATGCATTTGTGCCACATGAAGTACTAGATCACGATACTTCCAGGTTGGTACCAAATAATCTAGCAAGTCTTTATCCTCTACTTTAAAATCTAATAGGAGCAATAACTTAACTGTGTATTCATTCTTGAGTATTGGTACACTATAAGTCACGTTTACACTAAGATCAATATTTAAATTGTTCATTTTCTTCCTCTAACCTTATTATTCGTAAAAATAAAAAAGCAACTAATAAAATAGTCGCTTTAATTTTTAAATTTTAGATTATATACTATTGCTATTCTATCTAAGAAATCTTCTGGAATATTTAATGTTTCGTATAAATTCCCTCTAGGGGAATATTTTAAATTAGGGTTAAAATCTTTATTTCTAAACATTGTACCGAAATCATAAATATATTGGCGAAATACTAATGGATCATTTATCAAAACCGCAATTGATAATATTACCGCAAATAAATCTTTTTGCCCAATACCTTTGTGGTATTCTCTTTCAGTTAATACTCCCTCTGGGAACAATGATAGCAATATATCCTTAGTTAATTCACTAGTGACATTAGATAAAAATGTTCTATTCCCATGTGCAATATTGTTTCGGTATTCTTGTAAAAGAGATAACATAGAAACAAGCATCTCTTTTGCGCTTTCATCATCAATTGAAAAACTTACAAAAAATTGATTTGCTATGTATTCTTTTATATCATCCTGACAGATTTTATACCAATTAATTGCAGTCCCAAAATATATGCCGCTGGTTGCAACCCAAGGAGGGATTGTATCATGTCTCTCCCGATAATGCTGAATTGAAGCGCTGTTTTTGTTGTTTTCAATTTGATTTCTTATGTTTTGAATTTCAGATTTTCTATCTAAGCTTCCATTAGATCTATATTTTGTATAATCTAAATATGAATCAAATTCTGTAGTATACTTATGAGCAATCTTATAAGATAATTTCGTTTTTAATGATTTTTCAATGTATATAATATACTTAAACAATAAGTTATTCAATGCTTGATCCAGAAGGAAAATACTATGAATAGACGAGAATTGTACTTCTTCTTTAAATCTTTCTATTTGAAAATCTTCATCGAAATATACTCCAAAAATATCTTTATAACCATTTACTATTCCATAGTATGATATACTTTGAAGAACTTCCATTGCTAGCTTATCATTTTCAATAAGTATTCCCTTTCTTCTCATTCTATCTAACTGCTGGGAATATGTTATGCTGGGTTTATCAGTCACAAAAGAAAACCTCCTATCATAATGATAAGAGGTAGTTTCCTAGCCACATCCGTAGCCATTCAATTCACTCTTATCGTAACATTATTTTATCTCTGTGTCAAGTTAAAAATCTTCAATTCTTACTAGATCACCTTTTTTTACTTGGATATCTTTAGGGGCTAAGGGTTCAATTTCTTCTTCATCGACATTAATTAATAGCTTAGTTTTCCCACCTGATAAAAAGTCATTAACAGAGAATGGAGATGTCTCCTCAATATTTTGGGCAATTGAAAATTTTTGAAAAACTTCAGTGGTTATTAACTTAGCTTTAGTGAAATCATATCTCCCCAAACTATTGCCTTCCAAATCTTTTATTTCTGGACCAGGTTCAAAAACAATTATCTCGGTACCTTCTTTTATATCAGCAGTTTCATAACCTTTGTCAATCATAATTGTAAAATCATCAATTATGCGAATAACTCTTGCAAGTTCCATCTTAATTCTCCTTTTATATTTCTAATTTTTAAAAAAGATATAATTATTTCTCTTTTTCATTATATCTTTTTTAAATTTTTTCTTCAACAAAACTATCATTTAACATTATAATTTTTTGTTAATTTTCAGTTGATAATAAAAAGCACTTAGAATAATCTAAGTGCTACATTCCAGGTATCCAATCTTTTATTTCTTTCAAAATTTTATAAGCCTGTTTCATTTTAGAGTTGTCCTCCAAATATTCAATACCTTTAGTTGTAATTCTAACAAGAGACAAATTCTCAATATACACATTTCCAGACATGTCTCCAGTTACACAAGTACCTGTCAAAAATCCATCATCAAATAAATTACGATAGACATCCATTAAGTAAAGATAGGGGATTTCTAGAGCTGAAGCGTTTATTTCATTTTCATCGGCTGGCTCTCCATGCTTCATTTTCTGAAAATAATAACTAAGAATTTTATAAACAATTACCCAATAATCATTTTTTGCCATGAATACAGTCTCCTTTTTTTAAAAGTATAATCCTTTGTGCTCCACTTTATTATAGCTCTTTTACTATCTTCCTGCAATAAATCAAGTTTTATCTATTTCTCCTCTACCGTATGTATCTTACCCTTCAAAACTAATCATTTTTCTGGTAAATCGGCCAGTTTTTACCCCCTTTTTGTCTGAAGTGCTCCGACTTGGAAAAAGTTCCCTTCACCGGTACCCTACTGGGCAGAAAGATTTTTTAAAAGGTGGGGGGAGTCAATATCCTTTCAATTCCACAAATCTTTTAGCGATTACCTTTCTACGGCTATTTATATAACGAGTAGTTTTATTTAGTTTCTCTGCCACGTCTTCCCAAGTCGCACCAGCTTCTAAATATCTCATTTTAAAAATTACTAGATCACTTTCAATTAAGTTTTCCATCAAGGTATCTACAACTAGTTTGAAACCTTCTAAATATTTTAGCGTTTGGTCTTCTTCAATTCTAATGATTGTCGCTTCAGTAGGACTAGATACTGTCTTGCCTTTCCCACCAGTATAATCTTCAGTGCTATGTTTCTTATTATGTATCAGTTCCTGTCTTCTCAAATAAATTTTATTAGCAAGTGTTCTATATCGTCCTAACTCAATATCTATCCCGTCCAGGTCTCTGTTACTCAACTCGTACATAGGCAAGTACCTCCACTTAAATTTAAAAATTTTTTTATCTTTCAATTTGTCAAATTGTAAATTCTGTCAAACTGACAAAAAGCGCTAAAAGCCTTCCAACACTCCACTTACCAGGTATCATTGTTTTAAGTTTGACAACTCTTCAATATGACAAGTTCAAGGGAAATTTCTTTAATTTATCCCCTCAGTTTCTCATATCTTACATTCTGTGAAACTCACTCCATTCTGTAACCCCCTGATATACCTTGCTTTCAAGCTACTACTTCTTTTCAGTTTATGCTTACTTTGTTATGTGAAACTTAGTAAAGCATAAAAGTAGGACTAGCGATATTTTTTCTGTTTCATCCATATATCACTAGCCTTACTTAATTTGTTCCCTATTTTTCTAAATACTCTTTAATGTCCCGATATTCCTTAGAAAAATTCATCCACCCGCTAATATCAGGGTTTAAGAATGGTAAGACAGTAAGCGGACTTACTTCCGTTCGATATAGCAATAGAGAATGTTTCTGACTTATTTCTCTGACTACACCTGTATGGATTTCTTCCACATCCTTCTTTAGTTCTTGAATTTCATTATATGCGTCCAGAATTTGTCTAAGTTTCTTTCGGTATTGTTTATAGATCTTCTTAGTTTCCATCCGTTGCTTAGTTTCTTTAAAAATGTATTCAAAGATGACTGCCTTAGCTTCTGAAAAATCACTATTATATTTTTCCTGAAGAGAATTAATAACTTTTTCCATCTTTTCAAGCTGCTCTAAAGATTCTAAGTTATTTGACAAAAAAGAATCTATATTCTCAAATGAAACTGTTTGATTGCCTAACAGGCTTTTCCTTTTTTCGCTTAACTGTTCTCGTGCTGAATTAATCTTACTTTTTTTATCATCTAGATCATCCAGTGTTTCAAATACTTGATTAATATCCATTTCTTTCTCCTAGTTCCATTGAATAAAGTAACCACAATCTTCTTCAACTTTTTTTACATCAAATCGGGTATGTAAAATCAACCGTTTCCCAAAATAGCCATTCGCATTCACCCAACTAAGTGTATCTTTCTTGCGATCAAACAAAGTAACAAAGTTTTCTAGATCTCCGATAAAGCCTTTTTTCTCACCTTTATTCCCTAATGTTGTATCATCTACAATTAAAAAGTTATCTACAAAGAATGTTTCACTTGTTCCTGTCTCTTTATCAACTTTAAGAAGATAATTTCCTGAAGTATCTTTCATTTTTTCTAAGACACTAAATAGTGATTGACTAATAACCATAGATACATTGCGCTCTGGATTAATTAAAGAAACAATAGATTTCAAGTCATCCAGACTTGTAGCGGTCTGTACTTTCGCAGTTTGGAGAATTTTCCCAATCTCTCTATTTCGTGTTCTACGTTTTAATTTAATAATCTTCTTACCAAGAAAATCCGTTAAATTATATTGGCCATCATCTAATTGCTCCTGTGAAAAATCAAGTTTTCCACTGAATAATTTAACTAAGTAATCAACGCTGATAGTTTTCTTTTTATCTGCTTCTGTTCTCTCAACCGAATTTTCGCTAACTTCTTGTAATGAATCAGATTCAAAGTCAGTTACTTCATACTTCCCACCACGGGTACGAGTCTCAATAACATTTACTAGATCAACCAGTTCTTTACGTTGATGTTCATCTTCGTAACTATCAAGGATTGGTTTTTCAATGAGTACATGATTATTTTCTACATTCATCCCTCTAGTGTTATAACCTGTACTTCGGATATAAGCTTCTAGATTTTCTTTTTGTTTAGCTAAGTTAATTGTCATTTTTTTGCTCCTTTATCTTTTAATATCTGATTTTTGTTTATAATTTTTTCTAAAATTCTTAGCTCTTAGCTTTTCTTTTATGACTCTCCGAGCCTTTAGAATCATTTTTTCTAGATTTTGGTTTGTCTTGTTTGTTAGCATATTTTTCTAGTATTTCTTTTTTCCGTTTTTCCAAATTTTCATCATCTTTTTTGCACTTTGCAAATATTTGTTGTCTTTTCTTTGGATCCATAGAAAATTTATTGGCTACTACATACCCTAAAGAAGTATCTCCTGACATTGCTCTCACCCCCTTTCTATGCAAACAAAAAGGGACATACCACTAGCATTATATGCTTACGGTATGTCCCTGAGTTGTTCTCAATAGACTTATTTTTTAGTTTCTTTTTTGACTAGATGGGTAAATTTCCCATCTGAGTAGAATAAAGTAATTTCTCCAAAACTTGGAACTTTTTCTATTTCTATTATACCACATTTTTCGTAGACAACAAAGCCTTTTTCTGTTGCAAATCGCATTTTATCATCATTCATTGATATTCTCCCCTCACTGTATTTATAGTGTATCTCTTATCTTTGATCGTGAAAGCTTTGAAAGTGTTCCCTTCTAAACCTTTCAAAATTCTACTTGAATTTCTAGCATTGTATACCGTCCGCAGTTCGCTACTGTCTAAGTTCGTGTTGAAAATCGTAGTTTCTCGATTATTGATAATATCAAACAAGAAATCCTGTTCCCAGTCACTCTTAGGTGTTACCGTCCCATTTTTTGCCCCCAGGTCATCGATGATTAGAAAATCTACATCAACTAACTTTTTAACCGCCTCATACTCTGTTAAGTTTGCATTTCTTCCATATGCCCATCCTTCTTTTATCTGCTTGATAATCTCGGTTAGGCTGACAAACAAAACACTCTTTGGCTCGTTTTTCTCCCTGAAGCTCTCATTGATTTCTTTAGCTAGTGCAAGCGATAAATGACTTTTTCCTATTCCTGTACTACCACTAATTAAAGTATTTCCCGTCATACCTGCCAGGTACTTCTGGGCTTGCCCCTTTACAAACTCCAACATCTGGCGCTCCTCTGTCGTCTTAACAAGGAAATTATCAAACGTCGCTCCCTTCAACTCGTTAGGAATCGTACTATCACGCATTAAGACATCATAAGTTTTAAAGTAAGCCTGTTTATCCTCAAACTGCTGTAACAAGTCTTGCTCTTTTTGTTTAATCTCTCCCTTCACACACTCCGGGCAAAAAGCTTGTACTTTTCTTTCTGAACTCCCTAAAACCGGTACAGAAATTTCCCAATAATTTACCTGGTGAATATCGCAAACCGTATCCAATATTTTTCTGTTATTAAATTCTTTAAATTGTTCCTTCATCTTTGCAACTCCTAAAATGGTAGGTCTGGGAAGTTATCTTCAAACTTCCCTTTTATGGTTTTAGGCTTTTGATTCAAATAACCGTCAAACTTAGTTCCGAAAAGTGTTTCTGGTCTCAGATATTTAGAAAATTCAGGGCTATCCTTCCATTCTGCCGTTTTAATATCTATCACCTGTTTAAAATCTTCAAGTGTATAGCCTTCTTTGAATCGTGCTATTATCGGCTTCAAATTTTTGTCCAAATATTTATAATTTTTCCCTACTGTATGATTCAGATAAGCTAGAGGGATTCTTATTAAATACTTCTCAGGATGTCCTTTAGTTATTTCCTCGATCATTCTCGGAGTTAACCAATTTGGGAAAGTAAAGTCCGGTTTACCTGACAATATATATTCTTTATATAACTCTTTATCTTTATCTGACTCTTTATCTATCTCTATCTCTATCTCTGTTGGACATGAGTTGGAAATAGTCTTTTTATTTTGGACATTCTCCAATTTTGGTATATCTTGACTATTTTTTCTTTGGTCTCGCTTATATTTCGCCCAGTTTGTTTCACTCTCAACCATGGCTTTTGCTTGCGATAATGTAGCATGGCCATCATCGTCTATCTGAATTAGTCCGCATTTTGTAAAATACGCAACTGTCATATTTATATCATCTTCAGAAACATCCAGTTTTAAAGCTAATTCCTGTACCAAACTATCAAAATATCCTTCATAGTACAAAATACAATCATCTTCTAAACTTTCCAACATAAGGCGGATATAAATCACTGTCATAGTGTAGCCACCAGGCATATTTTTAAGTCGCTTAATAAAAAGGTTATCAAAAAACTTCTTATCAACTTTTAACCAAAAATATATTTTAGTCTTTGCCATCATCTACCCCCAGGAACTTCAAAATATCCGTAACTTTGTAATAGACTTTTCTAGTATCTTCTAGTGGTGGTTGGTAACGTCTTAGTCCTGCACCTTCCCACTTTTGCAAAGTTTTGTATTTTATATCTAACTCGTCCATAGCTTCTTGTGCTGATATTAAACCAGTTAGTCGTGGTTTAGGTTGTTCTCGAACTGCTAGATAGTTTTCTATAACCGTGCTTATTCTATTAGTCAAATCATGTTCGCTTTCTTTACTCAAACTAAACATACTTAGCCCCCTTTACTGACCATTCCAAGCTGAATATATCGCCCATAATCAGGGCTTAAATCCTCGCTAGTTGTTTCAATCGTCTGTGTACTTTCTCGCTCGATTTGAGCGCTTTTTTTGCGGTCTCGGTGATTTAGATAAAGCAGTAAGCCAATCAGTACCACCGTAAAGATTACCGATTGTATATTGGTCAAATCTAATTCATTCATGCTATGCCCTCGCTTTGTAATTCTTGATATAATTTACTTGATAGCTTCGCTCCATCTTTAGAAAGTCGTACACCTCTTCTGGAGTTACTTTATCATCTAAAAAGTCAATGATGAACTGAAAGAGGTTCGGATTTCTATCCTTGATTTCAGTAATTCGGTTGTCAAATTCTGATTGTGTCATGTTATCTAGATCTAGAGTCATATTTTTCTCCATTAGCCTTTCCTTGTCCTTTTTCTTGCCTGTTTTCTATATGGTATGCTTCACCACTCCAAACGCTGGGCGATTGCCCCAAGTTGGCGAACGCTTGTAGCAGTGTTTCGTGAGTAATTACCCATCTTTCAGCTAAACAAGGTCTTAGAATCACCCTGTCAGCGCTTGATTTCAAAACCTTTTCTAATTGCTTGCCTGCTCTTCGGTTTTTCTTTAGATATTTGATAGAATAGATATTTTTTGCTATAATCAGAGCATAGAAAAAATTTCTATATCCTTAATCTTGTCGCTTGCTCTCCTCGACCAAAATTTGAGCAAGTGATTTTTTTATTTTCTTTTTGCATGATTACTACCCGACTGTGGTTTATAAAGCAAGTCTTTACTTTCGATAAGATCCAGAATCCAGCTGAACCCCTGCTCCACCGTTTCAAGAAATGCGCCCAGGTCTTCACTGTCCAAGTTCTCGTAGTTCATACAAAGATATTCGGCTAGTTGTCTGTCTTTCTCAACTAGCTTTTTAAAATCCTTGGAATACTTGGGAATTTCTAACCCTTTGGCATTTGTAACTGTCTTAAAATCATTTTCCATTTTCTATACTCCTATACTTTAAAAATTAGTTCTTTAATTTCTGAATACCCTCTATTCAAGTTAATCATAGCTATTGCCATATCTTCCAAACGTTGGTAGTTTGTCAGTTCTTCGCTTGTCAAGCCATCAATACCGTTCCTACTTTCTCGTTCCTTCATGAGTTGCGCTTTATTCTTCCCTGTCACTCCCTTTAGTAGTAAGTTTGTAAGGGTACTATAGGCATGCTTAGGTGCTTTCTCCCATGTTTGAATAGCTTCAGTTAAGCTTTTACGCTTTGGCTTTTCCAGTTCTCTCTGTAATTGTCGCTTGGAAAGTTCGTCACGCATTTCAAAGAATGCTTTGACTAGGTTGGTTTTGAAGTTGGCCACTTGCTCAGTATTTTTTAAGAATGTAACTAACAAGGTCGCTTGTTGCTCATTCAAAATATAATCCTTAGTATTCTGGCCACTTTCCATAGCTTGGATTTTAAATCCAACCTTCCCGAACCGTTCAAACCTTGCTTGATGTTTGCGGATTGTCTTGGTTATTGTGTGATGTTGCAATCCAGTACATTCTGCTACGATACTGCTCAGTGTATACGGCTCTTTTCTACCGTCCATGTAAACCAGTTCCATTGGTTAGCTCCTTTCTTGTTTTTGTCAATGCTTGCCACCTAAAACAGTACCAAGGTAAAGCATTAAAGTAGGGTAAAATCGGAGAAAATGCACCCCTACAAACCCTTGATACTGCCATAGGTAGCAAGCAAATCACTCTAGCAAATATCTAGCTAGGGCCGTTTATCAATCCCCGGTGGTAAAGCACCACCTAAGAAATCTGTAAATGTAGACTAGTATTGCGATTGGTTCGCTCCTTTCTAGCTATAAAATAGTTCATCTATGGTTATATCTGGCTTGATTTCTGCAACCATTGACTTAATTGCTAGACGTTCTTTGTCATTGAATGGCGTTTTCCCTAATTCTTTGTTATTATATGACTGCAAAGAAATATCTAACTTGTCTGCCATCTGTTGTTGAGTCAGTCCCAACATAACCCGATAACCTCGTAGTTTGCTCATAGGTTTCCTCCTTTCTAAAAATCCCCCTCCATGAATAGATTGAAAGTATGAAAGGTTGGAGAGAACGGACTTTTTTGTCCCTTACAATTTTTATGATAGCAGACAATTTTGTCTGTGTCAAGCGTTTTTTTAAATTTTTTGCAGACTTTTTTGTCTTTTTTGAAAATAAGTGTTATAATTATTAATGAAAGGTATTATGATTAATGAATAGATTGAAAGAATTAAGACAAGAAAAAAAGCTATCTCAAAAAGAAATAGCTGATCTCCTAGAAGTAAGTGAAAAAACTATATCCCGATGGGAAAATGGTGAAAACGCAATAAAATCAGACAAAGCCCAGCAACTTGCCGATTACTTTAAGGTCGGCGTTGGATATCTTTTGGGAGATGATGAAAGAAGAACAACCTACCTATCATCTACTATAGAGAAATATAGTGATAACATGGAATCTCCCGTAGACTTCGCAGGATATGGTTTATTAGCGCTAACTCGTGGTGAAAAAGTAAGAGATACTGTGATTGAAAATCTTAGAGAAATCACTGATTATTATGGTCATAAAAGGTTTTCCAAGGAAGAGTTTAAAAATTGGAATCAAGAGAAAAAAGATTTCATGCTCAAGGAAATGCAAAACTATGCTGATACTAGTATCGGAAGATTTCTAGCAGGGCTAATGACATTTCCTGATAAGACTAAAATTACTATTATCGACTTCTTGTCCCTAGACAAGAGAGATAGAGAAGCAATTAGTACAATAATTTCCTCATTAGCTGATAATCCTGTTCTTCATAAAGATTATGAGGACTAACATAAAACCACTAGTCACTATATAAGCCCCATAATCGCTTTATTTTCTTACCTGGTACATTTTACCGTTCGTCCTCTTAAAATCGAAAATAGAGGGGTTCTCGTAGCTCCTAGCATAGTATAAACTCAAAACCTTTTCTAATTGCTTGCCTGCTGATGGAAAGGAATACTATGCAAATAAAACAAATCACAAAAAAAGACGGTTCAATAGTATATCGTGCTAATGTCTATCTTGGTGTTGATAAAGTCACTGGAAAAGATGTAAAAACAAGCATAACAGGGAGAACAAAAAAAGAAGTTAAGCAAAAGACAAAAGAAGCTGAAATTGCTTTTTTACAAAATGGATCTACTAGATTCCAGGCTTCAAATATTACTACTTACAAGGAATTAGCTTCCTTATGGTGGGAAAGTTACAAGCATACAGTAAAACCTAACACACAATTAAACGTTAGAAGACTGCTAGATAACCATATCTTACCTTTATTTGGCTCTTATAAGTTGGATAAACTAACTACTCCACTTATTCAAAACGTAGTCAATAAACTTGCTGACAAAACCAATAAAGGGGAAGAAGGCGCTTTTTTATACTACGATAGCTTACACGCTTTAAATAAGCGTATTTTACAGTATGGTGTAGTTATGCAAGCCATACCATTTAATCCTGCTCGTGAGGTAATATTACCTCGCAACACACAAAAAGCAAAGCGAGAAAAAGTAAAGCACTTTGATAATGATGAATTAAAAAGCTTTCTTAAATACTTAGATACTCTGGATGTAAGTAGGTATCGCTATTATTATGAGATAACACTTTATAAGTTTCTACTTGCTACTGGTTGTCGTATCAATGAAGCTTTAGCCTTGTCCTGGTCTGATATTGACCTAGATAATGCAGTTGTGCATATCACAAAGACTTTAAACTATAAACAAGAAATCAATAGTCCAAAATCAAAAACAAGTCTAAGGGATATAGATATAGATCAAGCTACTGTTAGTATGCTGAAGCAGTACAAACATAGACAAGTACAAGAAGCTTGGCAACTTGGGCGCTCTGAAACTGTAGTCTTTTCTGACTTCATAAATGAGTACCCCAATAATCGAACTCTACAAACCAGGTTAAGAACTCACTTTAAACGTGCTGACGTACCTAACATTGGTTTTCATGGTTTTCGCCATACTCACGCTAGTCTCTTGCTTAACTCTGGAATACCTTACAAGGAACTTCAGCACCGTCTAGGACATTCCCAATTATCTATGACCATGGATATATACAGTCATCTCTCAAAAGAGAACGCAAAAAAAGCAGTCTCATTCTATGAAACTGCGCTAAAAAGTTTATAACTGAACAAATAACTGAACAAACCCAGAAATCAACGTTTTAAGACAAA
>NZ_KV832115.1:45314-73172 GCF_001837335.1 Streptococcus sp. HMSC066F01 | reverse complement strand
TCTGTAAGATATTTCTTAAAATTAAAGCATCTTGTTGTAGAATTCAACGACAAGTGCTTCGTTGATTTCTGGGTTGATTTCGTCGCGTTCTGGCAAGCGAGTCAATGAACCTTCCAATTTTTCAGCGTCGAATGATACGAATGCTGGACGTCCAAGAGTAGCTTCTACTGCTTCAAGGATTGCTGGAACTTTCAATGATTTTTCACGAACTGAAATCACTTGACCTGGAGTTACGCGGTATGATGGGATATCAACGCGTTTTCCATCAACAAGGATGTGACCGTGGTTTACGAATTGACGAGCTTGACGACGAGTAGTCGCAAGGCCAAGACGGTAAACAACATTATCCAAACGACGTTCCAAAAGAAGCATGAAGTTGAAACCTAGGATTCCGCCTTTGATTTTTGTAGCTTGTACGAACAAGTTACGGAATTGTTTTTCACCTACACCGTAAGTGAAACGAAGTTTTTGTTTTTCAGCCAATTGCAAACCGTATTCTGATAATTTAGAACGGTTGTTTGGTCCGTGTTGTCCTGGTACGTAGTTACGACGTGCCAATTCTTTACCTGTACCTGTAAGTGAAAGGCCAAGGCGACGAGCTTGTTTCCAAGATGGTCCTGTATAACGTGACATGTGAATGTCCTCCTGATATAAATAATATTTCGGTGGAAATAGTCACTTAGAAAGCCCTGATTCGTGCAGATGCCCTTCGCCTAAACAGCCAAGGTTACTTGTCATAAGACACCTGTTGACGAGCTTCATGCTTTCCTGCTGCTATTTCACACAAAGGCTATTGTACCATGAAAAGCTATATTTGTAAAGGGATTTTACGCCTTTATTTCAAATTGAGGCTGAATGTAAACTTGCTTCCTAAGCCATATTGACTTTCTGCTGTGATTTCGCCACCAAGCTGATGGGCTAGTTCGCGTGCGATCGCAAGACCTAATCCATGCCCACCTGTCTTCATATTGCGTGAAGTTTCTACACGATAAAGTCGTTTAAAGATCTTTTCCAAATCTTCAGGAAGGATTCCCTGTCCCTCGTCTTTCACACTGATTCTCAGCTCTTGTTCTGTTAATTGGGCAAGAACCTCGATTCTGGTTCCTGGTTCTGAATATTTAAAGGCATTGTTTAACAAATTAACCAAAATGCGAGAAAGTTTGTCAGAATGGCTCTTGATTTTCGCCGACTCAGGTGACACTTGAATGTAAACATCTCGCTCCTCTTGTTCAATCTGGAGTTGAAATTCACTCATTGACTCAATCAACAGCTGATCTAAAAAGACCTCTTCGACTTCTTCATCAGCAGTATCTTGAGGTTGGGTGTTAAGAGTCAAAACATCCAATTCCTCTACTAGCTTGTTTAGACGCTCGGTTTGCCGACCAATCGTGGTTAAGTAGTGGAGCCGCTCCTCTTCCTTAATTACTCCATCTAGAATTCCCTCCACAGTAACCTGAATGGAGGTAATGGGAGTTTTAATATCATGAGAGAGCTGCGCAATCATCATTCTCTTTTCTTGCTCGCTCTCATCAAGTGATTGAAAGGTAGCCTGCAATTTGTGGGACATGTCATTAAAAGCCCGGCCCAGTTCTTGAAATTCTAATGGTCCCTTGGTTTCAATTTCTGTGCTAAAATCCTTGCTTGCTATATCCTGAGCTTGTTTTTTCAAATGTTTCAGAGAAGAGAACACAGGCGACAAAAGAAAGATGCTCACTGCAGCGCCAATGAAACTAGCAATCAAGGTCATTCCAACTAGAAAGTAAACTTCACTTTTCTCGATCAACATCCGTTGGACTGCCCAGAAAACGACCAAAATCGTTAGTAGAGTCGACACTAGATACCCCACTAAAATATAGTTTTTTAATTTCATTTTCTACCTCTTGGTCTTTCCATCTTATAGCCCAAACCCCAGACAGTTTTGATAGCGGGAGCATTTGAATTCGTATACTTGGTCAACTCTTGCCTCAAAGCATGGATATGAACATTGAGTGTATTGGTATCATCCACATAGTCCTCTTGCCATACCTTCTCGTAAAGTTCCGTCTTTGAAAAGACTCTCTCGGGATTGCTGGCTAATATCCATAAAAGTTCAAAGGATTTTACTGTCAATTCCAAAGGTTGCTCCCCAATGCGAACCTCATGAGTCACATGGTTGATTACCAAGTCACCAAACTCGATCTGTTCTGTCTCTCCTCCACGGCTAAGGCGACGCAAGATATTATTCACTCTTAAAACCAATTCGCGTGGGCTAAAGGGTTTGACTATAAAATCATCTGCCCCCAAACTTAATCCATAAATCTTATCCTGTTCGCTTGTCTTAGCAGTTGTAAAGAGGAAGGGTTGATCCGGAGCGATATACTGAACTTCACTGATAAAATCATAGCCATCCATATTGGGCATCATGATATCTGTGATAATGAGGTCGATAGATTTTTTTCTGAAAAGCTCTAAGCCCTCCTTACCATCATGGGCGACCAAAACATCGTAACCTGCCTGTATAAGATAGCGGTTTTGAATATCTAGAATATCTATCTCATCATCAACCAGCAAAATTGTCTTTTTCATCCGACACTCCTTCGATAAAAACAGTGTTATACTTGCTTTAGTATAACACTATTTTCCCTAATGTTTAAGTGATTTGAATCTTAATCTTCTCGTTTGGTTGTCAAACCCAAAAGTCCAACAAGACCTGCCAAGGCTAGACCAAAGATACCAAGGCCAGCTGTAGCCGTTTTAGCTTCCCCAGTATTTGGTAGCATCGCTTTATCATCTTTTTTCATCATATTAGCCATTGGGCTAGAAGCTGGTTGATCTACTTTCATATCTGACATATGGTGATCTGTACCCATCATACCCTCAGTCGTGCCTGTAGAGCCTGTTTCAGAAGGCTTCGTATTCATCTGATCTGGTTGAGATGGTGTTGTCGCCATTTCTTTTCCACGAAGTCGAATCGTTACTTGACGAGTAGCAATCAGATTGGTCAAATCAGGTTTGCCATCTTTAGAGCCATAGACTTTAACAGTAGCTAGGTATGTATGTGTTCCGTTAGCTCGAAGTTGATCTAGAAGGGCTTGTCCTTCTTTGCCAACCGTATTGCCATTCAAATCCACTTCGTAGAAATATTGACCTTTAGCCAAGCCTTCAAGCGGCAATAGAGCTGGATTTTTAGCTGTTCCGTTGTCTGACCATGGAGCTTTGTCTGATGCTTTTAACAAGAGGCGAGTCAACATACCATCTCCACCAAAAGCTTCGTATGGAATGACTTGGTTAACACCAGCTGTAAATGGACCTGGGAAATTGGCTTTGTCAAGGTAACTAGCTGGGACATCTACTGTATCTTTGGTGTTGTCGGCCACACCTTTTTGCACTTCAGCTGGAGTGGTCAAGCCATTCAAGTTAACATCCAAATCTTTAGTCGCTACCAGATTAGTTAAGTCAGGTTTGCCATCTTTCGCACCGTACACCTTGATAGTAGCTTTATAGCTTTGCGTACCATTTTGTTTCAAGAGGTCAAGCAGCTCTTTATCTGATTTTCCTTGGGTGCCTGCCAAGTCTACTTCGTAGAAGTAAAGGCCTTTGCCCAATTTCTCTACTGGTGGGAGAGCAGGATTTTTAGCTGTTCCGTTGTCGGACCATGGAGCCTTATCGGATGCTTTCAAGATAAGGCGAGTCAACATGCCGTCACCAGCGAAGAATTCGTATGGAATGACTTGGTTAACACCAGCTGTAAATGGACCTGGGAAATTGGCTTTGTCAAGGTAACTAGCTGGGACATCTACTGTATCTTTGGTGTTGTCGGCCACACCTTTTTGCACTTCAGCTGGGGTGGTTGCTGCTTGCGCTTCACTGGCTTCACGTTCTTGTCCAGAAACTGTAGACGCAGGACTTTCCACAGGTTTAACTGCATCTTCTGTTTGTTTCTTAGAATCTGGCTTTGCTTGCATTTCTTCTTTTGGTGCTACTACTGGCTCTTTAGCAGTTGCGTCCGCTTTTTCTGAAGAGCTTGTCGTATCCTCACTTGCTCTAGGTGTTGGAATAGACTGTTCTGAAGGAAGAGCTACATCGACTGCTTTTTTGAGAACCTCTGCTGGTAAGTCGCTCTTTTCACTCACCGAAGCAGCGTCTGGTACGACTTGGGCAGGAGTCGGATTGACGACATCAGCACGTGCAGAACTTGGTTGACCAACTAGGACAAAGAAGCCACTAGCCACAACAACTGAAGCAACACCGACACTGAGACGGCGAATAGACCAACGAGTATATCTCTGATTTGGATTGAATTTCATAGGTTTCTCCTTAGAGTTTTCTTTTTTTGATGACTCTAGTATAATCTCCTAAAATTAAAAAGGATTAAGAAAAAGTTAAAATTTTTCTTAAATCCCTCTTATAAAATACTTATATTAACTCAATAGTTATTGGAAAAAAACAGCTCTCCCTCTCCTACTCACTCAGCTCTGTTAGAGTATCCAAATGTTGGTTATTAATCACCGCCATGATATAGGCGCCTGACCGTAAAAGGTCATCGGGACCGAATTGAACATCTAGGGGAGCATTTTCGTAGGCACGAAAACCAAGTACGTTGAGGTTGTATCGCCCACGCAAATCCAACTGACTGAGGCTTTTACCTACCCATGATTGGGGGATTTTCATCTCGACAATCGATACATTCTTGTCCAGCTGAAAGACGTCTACGCTGTTATGAAAGAGGATGGTCTGCGCCAATGAGCGCCCCATTTCAAATTCTGGTGAGATGACTGCGTCTGCCCCAATTTTTTCTAGAACCTTTTTAGCTGTATGACTTTTGACCTTGGCAATGACGGTCGGCACTCCGAGACTCTTGCAGTGCATGACCGCGAGAACACTAGACTCCAGATTTTCACCCGTTGCGACAACTACGGTATCACAGGTGTCAATCCCCGCTGATAGAAGGAGTTCTTCATCCGTGATATCTCCAACTACTCCACGCGCCAGCACAGGTTCAAATTGATTAATGCGTTCCTCGTGGTCATCGATAGCAATGATATTCATGTCATGCTTGGCTAGGGCAGCCAAAACACTGCTCCCAAAAATTCCCAAACCTAAAATTCCAATTGTCCGATCTGACATCGTTCTTCCTTTCTTATCCGATAGTGATATCTGCTTTCATATAGTGAATCGTATCTTTCTTGTCTGGCTGGTATTCCGCTACACTGACCAGTAGTGTCAAGGGACCAATACGGCCGATAAACATCAGCAACATAACGATGCTGAGGGCTATCTTGCCTAGCTCTGGTGTTAAATTTGCCGTCACCCCAACTGTCGCAAGGGCTGAAATGGTCTCAAACATGAGGTAGATGAAGCGCGGATTTCCCTCTGCTGTTATCCCTAGTAGGATCAAGCCCAGCAAGAATGTTAGCAAGAAGATAATAAAGACACTGAAAGATTTTTGCACGGTTCGGGGTTCAATGGTCCTCCGAGCTACATTGGCATGAGGCAAGCCCAATAGTTCGCTACGAGCAAAGACCAATAAGACAAAGAAGGTCGTAATCTTGAGCCCCCCTGCTGTCCCTCCAGGCGCCCCTCCTAGAAACATCTGTAGGATATAGATGAACAAGGTAGCTGGTCGAGCCTGGGTGTAATCAATGGAAGCAAAGCCTGCCGTTCTCATACTAACGGTCTGGAAAAAGCTGACCAGCAATTTCTCTGGAGCGCTGAGATTTCCAATCGTTCCAGGATTATTCCACTCGATGAACAAAGTCGATACGGTTCCAAAGAGCAGAATTCCCGCCGTTAAAAAGAGAACCAGCTTGGTATGGAAACGCAGGCGGCGTTTTTTCTTCTTCCCAAACTGGGTCGCTAGGTCAAACCAGACCATAAATCCTAGACCACCCGTGATAATCAAACCTGCAATCACTAGATTGATCAAGGGGTCCGTTTGAAAAGCTACCAAACTCGTACTTCCAAAATTATCAAATCCAGCATTACAGAAAGCTGAAACAGCCAAAAAGATAGAAGTTAACACCCCTCGTCCCCAGCCAAATTCAGGAATGAAGCGGAAACTCAGGAGAAAGGCACCGAGCCCTTCCACCAGAAAAGTCGTCAGAAAGATTGAGCGGATGAAGTCCTTTAGAGACTGGGTTTCTCCATAACTGAAACTTTCTTGAATAGTCTCCCGACCACGAAGACTGAGCTTTTGCTTGCCTTGGATATAAAAGATTCCGATAAAGGTCATAAGCCCCAAACCACCGATCTGGATTAACAGCATGCAAATCAACTGGCCCCAGATATTGTAAGTAGAGGCCACCGGCTGGGTGAAGAGCCCTGTCACACAGACCATGGACACAGTCGTAAAGAGATGGTCAAAGTAGGTCGCTTGTGACGTTGCTGCTTGAACCCAGGGTAGGCTTAAAAGGAGCGAGCCCAAGAAGATAACTAAGGCAAAACTTAAAAAGATGCGACGAGCTGGTGATAATCGAACCAGCATCGTCTTGATTTTTTCCAAAAAAGATTTGAATAACATAACTACATTCTACCATAAAAACAGTAAGAACACTCACATGTGGTGCACAATAGCAAGACAGAGTTCGAGCGCCTTATCAAAAGCTTCCGAGCCCCAGTCACGACTGTCGTAGTTGTCCAGATCTGCCAAGGAATCTGCGGTAAAGAGTAACTCTCCCCAGACAACCCCACGTAGCTGAGCTACTGCCGCAAGAGCAGAGCACTCCATCTCCACAACAGCACAACCTTCTTCCTTGCGATAGGCAACCTTTTCAGCTGTCTCTCGGTAAAAACCATCTGTCGTCCAGGTCATAACTTCCTCATAAGGAATGCCTCTTTGTTCCAAGACTTGCTCAATGGCAGAGATAACCTCAATCTGCATCTCCATATAACGAGAAGGTGCTACATAGTGGTAGCTGGTTCCCTCATCTCGCAGAGCCCGAACAGGGACGAGAAAGGCATTTTCCTCTATATCGGCTAGGACGCCACAGGTTCCAGTGGAAATGATTTGCTCCACGCCATAGCCAATCAACCAATCCATAAACTGGGCCGCTGGAGCAGAGCCCACGGGCGCCTGGGCCAGACAGATCTCCTCGCCTTTGTAGTTGACGACATAGACTGGATAAGTCTTGGTGGCCGAAACGAACTCACCAATACAGTCCGCTCCTACTTCCTGAGCATAGCGGTCAATCTCCTCCTCCAAAAACGCATAGATACACTTCTTTGGCAACTTTAAGTCCAATCCCTCATGTGTTGGCATAAGGACCGCTTGGGGATTGTCATCAAACTCCAAAATGGGAATCGCATGTTTCTGAATCATAGCCCACCTCCTCTAATTTTGTACTATTGTATCAAAAGATGACGGAGTGTCAAGGAGTTGTCTTTAGCAAGCCAGAAAACTCCTCTTCCATACATTTAAGAAATCGTTGCACTGCTGGAGAGGTCGGTTTCTGTTTTAGTAAAGTGATTGAAGACTATCACCAAAATAGCAAATTCAATAATAAAAAAGCACGAATCTGCATCAGACAATATATACCCTTTTATATTATCTTGTGCAAGAAGCCAAACCAATAGAATCTAGCCTCCATTTTGTCTAGGCCTACTCTATTTCCACAAAGCACCTAAAATCTGTTTTTCTAATAAGTCTAAGTCTTCTTCATTTATTTCTCCATTGTCGCTAACGATATAAAGCTGAGCGAAGTAAGCCAACAATGGACCAACACAAATACGAACCATTTGAGGAATCGTTAACTCTGGATTTACACGTGGATCTGCTAGCAATTCTTTATGAAGCACTCGAAGTTTATCTTGAATAGCATTCCAGATAAAAATCTGTTCATTTTTTAGTTTCTTATTTGAAAAACTCTCCTGCAGAATGATTTTCATCAAAGCACGATTTTTTTTGAGATAGCTCATACGATCGTGGACGAGATAACGAACCCTCTCTTCTGTCGTTTCAAAAGCTAAGAGTTCCTCAAAAAAACTACCGAAAATGCCTGGGACTACAGGATGTAAAATAGCCGTCAGTAGATCATCCTTCGTCTTAAAATACTTAAACAAAGTTGCCTGGCTTAGTCCAGCACGCTCAGCTATGTGAAGAGTTGAGGTCCCATGGTAACTCCTAGTTGATATGAGGTCCACTGCTGCCTGCATAATTTTTTTCTTTCCTTGAGGGTAATTCGCTTCTTCTAAGTAATCTTCAAACGATTCAAAAACAGTCTTATCCATCTAATCTTCACATCTTTTTAGCATTATTTATGTTGATTTCTAAACTTTACGATAACGACGCAATCCAACAATATTGAGAATTGTTAAAATGATCAAGAAAATCATTAAAACACCAAGATTTGACAAAATATCACCAAGATTGTGCCCGTAAAGAATAATCTGGCTTATTGCATCACCAGAATAGGTTAATGGCAAAAATTTCCCCACAGTTAGAGCCCATTCTCCCATGGATGACAATGGAATAATTCCTGAGAAAAAAAGTTGGGGCATAATCACGAGAGGAATAAATTGCATCATTTGGAATTCTGATTTTGCTAGAGTAGACAAGAGAATTCCAAAAGCTAGTGCTACAAGAGCCAGTACCACATTAACTATTATAACATTTAAAATATTTCCTACAACTTCTACATCTAGTAGCCAAATTGCTGCTAAGACGACAACTGCCGTTTGAAAAATCGCAATAATACCGTAAGACAACATATAGCCATAGACGATTTCAGATCGTTTCACTGGTGTTGCTAACAAACGTTCTAGTGTTCCACTGGTGCGCTCTTTCAAAAGCGCCATACCTGAAATCAAAAAGACAAAGAAGAAAACTACAAAACCTATCAAAACCGGAATCATACTGGTAAAGAAGCTTGTATTTTCATCTCCATACTGGTAAGACTCCTTGATTTCTGGTGTTTTTGCGTCCGAGTCCAATTGTGGAAGAGCTTGTTTAACACGAGATACTAACTGATCGGTGCCTTCACTGGCGATACTCGTTCGTAACACTTGTCGTATCATAGATGTTTTGGAGGCGTCTGTGTTTGCGTAGTCAACCTGGTACTCACCGTCTTTATAAGAAATCACAGCATCGACTTTTTCATTTGCTAGCGCTTCTTTGGCTTGATCTAAGTCTTGATAAGTCTCGACGTCCACATGATCGAGCTCATCCATTTTCGTTACTAAACCAGTTGGTAGATCCTGTGTTGCTAACTTGACATTCACGGTTGTACTAGCTGAAAACATGAGGTTCATCAACCACATGATAAAAACAGGTGCTATAAACATCAGGGCTAGAGTTCGTTTGTCATGAAGTAATTCTTTGATGACTTTTTTTGCAATCGCTATTGTTCTCATTTTACTCACCTTCTGCTTTTAAAAATACTTCTTCAATACTTGAAGCTTGATAACTTTCTTTTAAGTGTTGCGGTGTATCAAAAGCAATGATTTTTCCGCCTAATAATAAGCCAACCTTATCCGTCAACTCTGCTTCATCCATAACATGGGTAGTAACTAATATCCCAACCCCATTGTCTCTAAGCGCGAATAATTCTTTCCAGATTTTCTTTCGAAGAGAAGGGTCGATTCCAACTGTCGGTTCGTCCAAAATCAAGAGTTGAGGATTTCCTAACAGCGCGATAGCAAGAGACAAACGCCGTTTCATTCCTCCAGAATAACCAGATACCGCCTTGTTTAAGTAGTCTGTCAGATCTACTACTTGAGCTATATGAGCAATTTCCGCCTTTAGGTCTTTTTTAGAAAGCCCCTTTAGCTGACCAAAAAATTCCAGATTTTCTTGGCCTGACAAGGACTCGTATAAAGCATCTGATTGGGCCATATAGCCAATATCTCCTAAAATATGGCGATTGGGCATAGTGTGATTTAACACTAAAGCTAGGCCTCCATCAGCCTTTTCCATTCCTAACGTAGTCTTAATCATAGTTGATTTACCAGCACCAGACGGACCAATTAATCCTATAATTTCTCCTGCCTGCAATTCAAAGCTGACATGATTCAGAACTATTTGATGGTCAAAAGATTTTACTAAATCTTGTAAATGTAGTAATGTTTTCATTTACTTCCTCCTTGGTAAGTGATTACTCACTTGCTAAATATAAACCTATTGTAGTGAGTAATCACTCACTTGTCAAGAAAAAATCTGAATTTTTTTAAAAATAAAGCACCAGATATTATTATCTGATGCTTATAATGGATAGCTATTGCTTTTAGAGCTGTTTCTAAATCTCTTCTCTATACTCCGAAATGGTCTTTCCTGTCCACTTTTTAAAGGCCTATTCTTCCTCTACTTTTCTCAGCCAATCCTACCATCGTCATTGCTATCGCAACTCTAATGACCTTGGCGACGGAAATTCATTTTACTCATTTTTATATGAAACAGACTAAGAAATTTTCAAGACCTAATTGGGAGTTGTTTTAGCTACAATCCACCTCTCAAACACAAAAACTCTCCCTTCTCTTTCGAGAAAGGAGATTCTTTTTTATCCTTGTCCGCCAGGGGCTGGACCTCCGCCTTGAGGGCCTCCATTTGGTCCACCGCCACCAGGCATAGAGTTGACAATTTCCGTTTGTTTTTCACCATTGAGATAGATATCTCCACCTGTGTAGGTCGCAGTTCCATCAAAATCAAAACCTGTTTGACCAGTCATTTTAATGGTTCCGACTGTGACCGTGATATTGCCGTTTGAGTCGATTGGGTCTGTGTCTCCTTGGCCGACTTCTACTGTCAGGTTCCCACCGTTCATGGTGAAGAAGATTTCACTCTGTTGGGCGTTTTTATTAGCTGCGTTGACTCCATCATCTGTCGAATAGATACTAATGTCCCCACCGTTGATAGTGATCGACTTACCTTCAAGTCCTTCTGTCGAATTCTTGACGGTGTAGGTACCACTATCGATAACCAAATCACCTGATGCGTGGATGCCATCATCTCCTGCTGTAACGGTGATGTTGTTGTTGGATAGGTACATGGTTCCGACTGAAGTATCCTCGTCATTGTCCACCTTGACGCCATCTTCCTTGGTATCGATAGTCATGGTTGTACCAGTGATGTTGAGTTCATCATTGACATTAAAGGCATCGCCAACTGCTGTGATGTTATAGGTTCCACCCGTGATGTGGAGGGTGTCGTTAGCCTTGATACCATTGTTTTTCTTGGCATCTACATTGAGAGTTCCTTTCCCGTTGATGGTCAAATCCACCTTAGAAAAGAGAGCTGCGTCTGCTTTTTCGTCGCTGTTAGAGCTTGAGTCAGAGAGACTGTTGGTGGTTCCCTCTGCTAGAGTTAAATAGACGTGGCCGGCCGATGTCGCAGATATCGCTGCATTGGTATTGGTCATGGTCGCACCTTTTAGGACTAGATGAACATCTGCCGACTTATCTGCCTCGACCTTGATCTGCACTCCGTCAGACTGACCTGAAATCACATAGGTTCCAGATTTTGTGATGGTCACTGTTGATTCAGAGACTGTCACCCCATCTCCAGAGTCGTTTGCTGATGAGCCAGATAACTCAATCTTAGAAGCTGCGCTTTCGTCATAAGAGGTATCATTGTCCTTCTCTGTAAAATAGGATGATTGGTTTGTCTTTGTTGAAGTTGTTGTTGCACTATTTGTCGTTGCATTGGTATTGGATGTAGTTGTTGACTGGGCACATGCTGCCATCAGCACCATTGCCGTTAAACTCGTTGCGACTAGGGTCCATTTTTTTGATTTCATACCTTTTTCCTCTCCTTCGTAGGATATAGCTAGACAGTCTACAGAAGATTTCTGAAACGAAACTAAAACTTTTCTGAAAGTTCCCTTAAATTTAGTTTGGATTAGATTTCGCCTAGTAATTTTTTAGAAAGGACTGCTAAAAACAATTTTTGAACTCTAGACTACCTTTAATAGGTTTTTAAAACCAACATCCCTCAGTGCGATGTCTCCTTGACCAAGAAAGCCAAAAAGAAGAAAAATTTATAAGATTAAAGCTCATAAAAAGAACAGCCTGGGCTGTTCTTTTTAGTTTTCTTTTACTGGAATTTCCTTGATGACACGCGCAGGATTCCCAGCTAGGACAACATTGTCTCCAAAAGACTTGGTAATCACGGCCCCTGCTCCTGCAACGACATTATTTCCCAGTGTCACTCCAGGAAGGACAATGACGCCACCTCCAGCCCAGAAATTATCTCCGATAGTGATGGGCTTACCGTATTCGACCCCTGAATTACGTTCATCCGGATCCAGTGGATGGAGTGGGGTTAAAAACTGACAGTTGGGACCAATCATGGCGTTGTTCCCGATGCGAATCGGACAAACATCCAGCATGGTCAAGTCCCAATTAGAATAAAAATTTTCCCCTAGATGGATATTGACCCCATAATCGACCACCAGATGTGGATTGACATAGAGATTTTGTCCAGTTGAACCAAACCAAGTCTTGATAATATCCGCTCCCTTCAAGGGATCTTCTTCCCGGTTAAAGGCAGCCTGTTTTTGGCGAGAAGCCTGAGCCAAGGCCCGTAATTCTGGGTCCGACGGACGGTAAGGCTCCCCTGCTATCATTTTCTGGTATTCGCTGGTCATAGTATCACCTCATACTTACTTTGGACTCATCATATCAAAAAGCCTTTGAAAGGTCAAGAATACTATAATATCAAATTTTCGGACACTATCAACGCTCACTTATTCTTGCAATTTATCGATTAGAAATCGTTCACTTTGTCTATATCAATCACAATGTATTTGTTTACATGATGTTGTAAAAAAGTGATTTCCATTTTGGAAATCACTTTTTATTCAGCAAGGAAATTGTTCCTGAACATCGAAACCATAATAAAAATCATTGCTTCGTACCAAGTTCTCGCAATTTCTGATAAACTTGCTCTTCATCCGTCGCCACCTGATAAACAATATTTTGATTTCCCAAGGAATTAAAAAAATACTCTTGAATAGCAATAGCTAATTTATCAGTGTCTCGCATATTATCTGCCTTAGTTTCTACAAAAAGATAAATAATCTTATTTTGAGTACCTTCAATTACAAAAACAAAATCAGGACTAGTTGTTCCACCCATATATTTTGGAATACGAATAGCAGATTTAGGAAGTTTTCCGAATACTGTTACTGTCTTATCATAGTGATGCTGAAGAAGTTTTTTCTCTGGATTCTCACTATCATAGTAAACGGGTGGACGGTCGTAAAGATATCGTTCTTCCTTCCCAACCTCAGTCAACTCTTTTGTACCTAAATTTCCAATAATAATTTCATTTACAAAACTATCCGTTGTAGCATCATAAAGTGTTGTAATAGCTTGAAAATCCAAACTTTCATAGCGATAAGCTGTGCTATAACTCTTCTCAAAAGCACATTTAAAGGCTTTAACCAAATTTTTCAAGGTCTCATTATTTAGAATATTATCATTTCTAATTTTTTTCAATACTTTTAAGAGCCGCCTATGTAATGCTGTAATAGGTAAATTCGTTTCCTGTACCAGCTTTTTGAGGAAGTCTCCATACGCCATACCAGCTCTCGTATGGCTATAACGAGCTGTCTCCGTTGAACTAGCAACTTCACTACCCCCTGCTACTAAACTTTCCCTTATCATACCAAAATATTCAACAACATAGTGCGTCTCATCTAAAAATATCTGATCCATAAGTTGTGATAGGTCAACAGCTCCATCATCAAAAACTATCATACGTCGCTTCGAAAAATCTCTCCAAAGTTCTTTTACCTGTTTCCAGTTGTCTTGATTTAATTTAACATGCGTAACAGGCCTTGTCTCATTACTATTACGAACCTTATCGCCTCTCAGTTGCTGTTCTGTCAGGATAGGATACAACTGGCATAATTTCTCCCATCCTCCCTCTTGATAAGTCATAGAAAAATCAATGATTCCCTTCTGTCCCAACTGATTTTTGAGGGCATTCTCCGTCAAATCCGAATAATGGCTAAGAATCAACCGAATCGTTTGCTCATCTAATCTTTCTCTATTAAATTCAATTGGAGCGTCGTTGTTGATTTCTCCAATTAATTTTTGGGCAAAATCTCTCTCATCATATCCAATGAGGAAATCCAACCGAGAGACAAATTCGTCTTGTGTGACACGGCGTCCCTTCTCATCAACTGGAAGACGAAGTCCTCGACCTACTTCTTGAATCTTCGAATTTTCAGATCCGGAAGTGCGAAGTTTGCAAATAACAAAAACATTGGGGTTATCCCATCCTTCACGAAGCGTCCACTTTGAAAAGAGGAAGCGTCTAGTTAGCCAATTCCCTTCACCATCTTTAAAAGACAATAGCTTGGTTTTATTATGAAGAATATCATCAACTTCTGCTTGGATATCATCGGCACTTGACCCACGATCTTCTCCGAAATAGCCTGCATGAATGGACTGAGTATCAGCCTGCAAGTCACATAGGCTTGCTTTAAGGTAGCCTAAATAATCTTTACTGATAGCATCTGACATTTTCTCCATGTCTGCTATCCTGCTTTGCAATTTCGCCAAAAGCAGACGCTCAAAAGTCAAACGCAACCAGCCATCCTTCTTTCGATAAGAGGCAATAGAGTCAATGAAAAAAAGGGTTAGAGCCTTAATTTTAGGTTGATTATTCGGACGACTAAAAAGTTCCCATTCCTTTATAAAGTGCTTATCAATAGCATCTTCTATCATAAGTTCCTGATAAGAGTTAGCAAAGGTGTGAGGCATGAGCATCATCCCAACAGCCAATTCTAATCCATTACTGAGCACTTTGGAACCTGCATAAAAAACATCCCCCTCAAAAACAGAATCAACATCAGCAAGATTATCCCCAACCGCTAGCGTCCTTGTCAAATTGCCTTTTTTCAGCGTCAACTCCTTCGCTTTTACGCCCACTACCTTCCATATATTTTGGCTTTCCTCTTTAGTCAATTTAGGATAAGCAATATCAATCCCTTTTACAAGCCCTTGATTAAAGGACTTGACAGCAGTCAAGTTATAGACTGGTTGGTCTTGATAATAGTGTTTCTTTAAATGTCCTACCCGACCATTTTTTACCATCACCTCAGGAAATGTAGCCCCAAAGCGAACAATCATTTGAGGCTTGAGACTGGTTACCGCTTGATAATTTTTGCCGTCAATGGGAAAACGATGCGGTTCGTCTATAATAACAACTGGACGCGTCCTTTCAAGAGCTGCAATGGGCTGTGTGATGTTAGACAAAAGGGTCTGATCGTATTTGTCACTCGTCATAGAAGACGATCGTAGCATATCTGCATTGACTAGAAGAACTTGAATCGTATTGCTATTAAGCCTTGAGCCTTCGATAAAACTTGTCAGTTGAGCTGGAAAGTTTTTGCGACCACTTTTCACTTTAAAGTCCCCTGCATTGATGACATTGAGATCAATACGAACATTACTGTAATGTTGAGAAAAGTGCTGTTTAGCATAATCCGACTGGATAAAATGTTTGGTTCCCTCTTTGATAGCGGGACTCGGTACGACAATAATAAATTTAAAAAGTCCTCTCTCCTTGTGAAGCTCATAGAGAAGTCTGGTATATACATAGGTCTTACCAGTTCCTGTCTCCATCTTAACATCTAAAAATTTCTTCTCATCATAGCGTCCATATAGAAGAGGATTAGCATAGACATAGTTGATATCGGGATCCGTACTACAATCATCAATCTTTGGAAATGCATCCATAATAGCTTTTAAAGCTTCTTCTTGATGGGGCAGTTCTTCTAGAAATAGTTTCATGATGACCTCCTAATAATTCTTTATCAGCTTGACTACCTTGTCCAAACTGGACAAGGCCAACTCAAGCTCACGCAGGGCTGTCATCTCAAAACTATAACCATATAGAATGATAGTTTGAACTTCCAGCTCGCGCCTACCAAGAAGATTGACTAATACTTTTGTCTGCTCTTCTGTCCAACCCTGTTCAATCAAATATAAACGATTATCCAGTTGGATAGCAGGGTAACCAGCAAGGTCAAGATAATTTTCTTTCTTATCAACTGCATATCCATCTGATAACTTCCAAGTTGTCAAAATGGTCTCGTAAGCTAAAGCTCCCCCCTCAACTCCCAGATAATCTGCTGAAAAAGGTGTCAACATGTCGTCAAAATAATCTTCGCCGATCAAGTTAATCTGTCCAGATCCATCCATAAAAGTTCCTGTCTCAATATCATACGTATCCAAGTCTTCCAACAATTTCTGATCAGGCTTGACTACTTGATAATGCTTAAATCCACCATCAAAGTTAGGAAAACTAGGATTTCTCTCAAGAATTTTGGCCCTCGCACGCTTAATCCGCTCACGAGAAATTTGATCAATATAGCGATAGCCGTCCTTATAGGCAGCTTCTGCCCCTTTTGCAGGGCTTTCTGTGCCATCAGAGTTTGTCGTAAAAGTCGGCTGATCTAACTGTACCATGATATAGCTACGATTTCCTCCATCCTCAGCATTTAACTGCATAACTGCATCAGCTGTCGTCGCAGATCCAGCGAAAAAGTCTAGAACAGTGGCAGAGTTGTTTCCAAACATCTTTAATAACATTTTAATAAAAGATGGATTTTTTGGCATTGAAAATAGTTTCTTTGAATCAAATTCTCCGTAAACAAAACCAGCAGTCTCCGTTTTGAAATCCCACTCATCAGATGATTTGATTAAACTTTTTTGTTGTTTGTAAACATTTCTATCTTTTTCATAGATACTCTCTTCTTTAAATATCAACGATTTTGTATTAAATAACTCTAGAAACTTACTCTTAGAGTAAGTATTTTCAAGAAGTTCCCCATCTTTTATTGATTTATAAACTTTATATCCTTTATCTAACAAATCACTTCTAACTTCATCGATCTTCTCAGTTACTAGCTCAATCACTTCTCCATTATAATAAACTGAGTAATTCTTATTATCATCAGCAGCTAGTTTATTTGTGCTTTCACCAACTAAAACACGCTTCCCATGGGAATAATACCCATATTCATCTTTTAATAATTTGTTTTTTCTTACAACATTTTCAAACGGAAGGGCTTTGTCAAAATCTCTTGCATAAACTAACAGTGTCTCATGACTGACAGCTACAAATTTCCCATTTTTTCTTCCCTTAGGATTATTTTCAATAGCTAAATTAGCCACAAACTGTCCTTCTCCAAATATCTCGTCCATAAGCAACTTTAGATTAGCTTGTTCATTATCATCAATAGAGACAAAAATAACACCCGTATCCTTGAGAAGACGTTTTGCCAGCCAGAGTCTAGGATACATAAAGGTTAACCAAGCTGAGTGTGTAGCACGGCCCTGAATAGACTTAAGCCGGGAAAGCCCCTCCTCATCCAGACCAAACATAGCTTTGAGTTTCTCATCGCTATGAGCAAAGCTATCAGGATAGACAAAACCGTCCGATCCTGTATTATAGGGCGGGTCAATATAGATGACATCAATGCTATTTTCATAACCAGCTTGCAGGTGACGTAGAACTTCCAAATTATCTCCCGTAAAAAAGAGATTGCGGCTGTTCTGATGAATCATCTCTTCATTATGCTTGATATTAGGAACAACCACCGTTTCTGAAAGCTCTCCTGTTTGTTTTTTTGCATAGTTCTTTCCAACAAAATCTAGTTGGTACCCAGAAGATAACTCCGTTTGAACACTCTCCTTAGCTAGACCTCTCTTAAATTTGTCCATATCAAAGCTTTCGCCTACAAAGAAATCTGGAAGTTTACTCTTCAACTCCTTGAGAAAGGCTGATTTAGATGTGATAGCTTGGTTTTCCATCCGAATATCCTTAAGCATGAGCCACCTCTTTCATACTTATGGTACGCAAAAAGCCTGTCACAAAAGTAACAGGTATACGTATAAATAAAACATTAAAAAACTTAGCTATTCGCGAAATTATATATATATATATATATATATATATGTGTGTGTGTGGTTTTTTATGCATATTTCTCCTCGCATCTTCAGTTCATAGAGTTTTCTTAAGTATCAACCAAAGTTCTTTTGATGTTTTTTTTATTATATCATAATTTAAGCGATCAAATCCTAAAAACATTGAATATACCCAACTCAAAACAACTTGCTTGACAAAAGCTTGACTTCATGGTTTAATATACCCCATAAGGGTATATTTGGAGGTGCCTATGTTTCACTTATTTACAAAAATTGACAGTATTTCTACCAGCGAGTTAGAAGCTAAACTCAGAGAACCGATTCAGCTACTAGACGTTCGGACGCCTACGGAATTTCACAGAGGTCATATCAAAAATGCCAAGAATGTCCCTCTAACCGAAATCGGTTCTTATACACCTACGACAAAAGAAACACTTTATGTCATTTGTCATTCTGGTGTGCGAAGCAAACTAGCTGCGAAAAAACTTAAGAAAAAAGGCTACGATGTTATCAATGTCCGAGGCGGTATGAGCGCTTGGACAGGAAAAGTGATCTAAAATTTATTATAAGGAGGAATCCGATGAAAATTGTCATTATCGGAGGAGTGGCAGGCGGAATGTCCGCCGCAACACGTCTCAGACGTCTGATGGAAGATGCTGAGATTACTATTTTTGAGAAAGGTCCCTTTGTTTCCTTTGCAAACTGCGGGCTTCCTTACTATGTTTCAGGAGAAATTGCAAACCGTGATAGTTTATTGGTTCAAACTCCTGAAAGTCTCAAGGCACGCTTTAATCTCGATGTGCGGCCATTTCACGAGGTTATCCAGATTTCGCCAGAAGAACACACTGTAACTGTGCGACATGATGGGCAGGAATTCACAGAAAGCTACGACAAGCTGATCCTCTCTCCAGGAGCTAAACCGTTTGTTCCTGCCATTGAAGGTTTGGCAGAAGCTAATAATGCCTACACACTTCGCAATGTTCCTGATCTCGATGAAATTATGACAGCCTTGGACAATCATCCAAAAGAAGCTGTCGTTATCGGTGCAGGCTTTATCGGGCTTGAAATGGCTGAAAACCTGGCTAAACGTGGATTGCAAGTTACCATCGTGGAGAAAGCACCGCATGTCTTGCCACCATTAGATCAAGAAATGGCGGCCTTTGTCCAAGCAGAATTGCTGGCAAATGGTGTCCGCGTTATCACTTCCCAGTCTGCGACTCGATTTGAAGACCAAGGAAAAGTCATCGCTCTCGAAAACGGTCAAAAGATCACTTCTGACCTCACCATCCTTTCTGTCGGTGTTGAACCTGAAAATGGACTGGCTAAGGCTGCAGGGATTGAACTGGGACTACGTGGCGGTATCTTGGTCGACGAACACTACGAAACCAGTCAAAAAGATATTTTTGCAGTTGGGGATGCCATCGTCGTCAAGCAAGAGATTACGGGCCAAGATGCCCTCATCTCTCTCGCTTCTCCTGCCAATCGTCAGGGACGCCAAGTGGCGGACGTCATCGCAGGACTCGGTCGTACAAACAAGGGCAGCATCGGAACTGCGATCGTTCGTGCCTTTGATATGACAGCCGCTTCGACTGGTCTCAGCGAACGTATCCTTCGCATGAATCAACTCCCTTACAAGGCACTTCATGTCAGTGGAAAAGACCACGCTGGTTATTATCCAGGCGCTACTGATATGACCTTGAAACTCCTCTTTGACCCAACCACTGGAAAAATCTACGGTGCCCAAGGAGTTGGGGAAAAAGGCGTTGACAAACGAATCGATATCCTTGCAACTGCTATCAAGGGAAATCTCACCGTCTTTGACTTACCAGAATTGGAGTTCACCTATGCGCCACCATTTGGCTCCGCCAAGGATCCCGTCAACATGCTGGGCTACGCGGCCTTGAACCTAATCGAAGGTTTAAGCGACAATATTCAATGGTACCAGCTCGAAGACGAACTGGCTGCTGGTAAGAAATTCTTAGATGTACGGACAAGTGGCGAATTCCAGAGTGGTCGACTCAGAGTCGATACCATCCACATCCCCCTAAACGAACTACGGGAACGCTTGGATGAACTGGATAAGAACCAAGTCTACATCGTTAGCTGCCACAGTGGTTTGCGCAGCTATATCGCAGAGCGTATCCTCAAACAAGCAGGATTTACCGTCCAAAACCTTGACGGCGCTTATTCACTATACAAAATGGCTAAACCAGAAGGAGTCGAATATGGAAACTAGTATCAGCATGGCTGACTTTTATGAAAAATATCAACATGAAAATCTAGATCTTATCGATGTCCGTGAAGTGCATGAATTCCAAGCAGGACATGCACCAGGTGCCAAAAATCTTCCATTAAGTACCTTGGAGCAAGGCTACAAAGAACTCAAACCTGGCCATGAATACCATGTCATCTGTCAAGGTGGAGTTCGTTCCGCCTCTGCCTGTCAATTTCTCAGCGCCCAAGGGCTCACCGTTACCAATGTAGAAGGTGGTATGAACCACTGGCCAGGTGAGGTAGAATAATCAAAAGAAGCTGGGCAACAACTCAATTTCAGGAGAAAATGAAGTAATACTCAATGAAAATCAAAGGGCAAACTAGGAAGCTAGCCGCAGGCTGTACTCGAGTACGGCAAGGTGAAGCTGACGTGGTTTGAAGAGATTTTCGAAGAGTATAAATCTCCCCACAATAAAACGCATACTATCAAGGTTTTTCAACGCCTGATAGTATGCGTTTTTTAATTTTAAGGGCTTTTTACCCAGCCTCTTTTTTCAAATTAAACTATTCTATTGATAGTAGATATGCCTTTGCAACTATCGTTTCAAAAATTTATTTTATTTCCGTTTAATCAGGTATCGGATGGCCTTTTCCAAGCGTTCCTTTTGAGCCTCAGGGTCGTCTAGCGGTTGGTTGATGCAAGCGGTGAGATTTTCAGTAATCATCATCTCAATCACGCGCTCAACACTGGAGCGCACTGCTGTCAACTGGGTAATGATATCTGCGCAGTCACGATCTTCATCGATCATCTTTTGAATCCCACGCAACTGGCCCTCTGAACGTTTCAGGCGTGTTATATACTTTGAGTTTGTCATTGATTTATCCTTGGTCACTTTTTCTTCATTATATCTCGAATAAGGTTCTTTGTCAAAATTCTCATCCTATCTGTCTTTATAGGAGGTAAGCTTTTCTCTGTATTGGATAGAAAAGTCTGCTGAACAGGAAAAAGGAGAACTAAGACTGTTCTCCTTGAAGTACGATTGGGAAATCAAGTTTCCGATTAGTTATGCCTTATATCTTGGACAAAAAGGCTAGGATCACTATCCCATAGACTAGAACTAGAGCCAGCCCAAATCCGATACCAAACCACTTGTAAAACTTGTCCATTCCACTGTAACGTTCAACATAGGCCCTGGCCGGCTTGTCTGGATCATACCAGACCGTCAGCTCCGAATGAAGGGGGAAATGGGTCTGCATCAAGCGTTTGAAGGAAACAAAGGAGTTACTATAGCGAGTGATCGAAGGCGCTAGCATATCTTCTCTTGTATAGTCCTTTAAAAATTTAGTAGTCCCCCACGGAATTGTGACCGTTTTGAACATAAAATACTGCAAGGTTTTCTTATAAGCAATCCCATCCACCGTGTATTCGACGATAGGTGGATACCCCTCACGAAAACGGCTATAGCCGATAACCGTTCCAGGAACGGATGACTTGGCAAGGCGGACCAACTTCTGATCCCGAAGATAGAGGAAAAGAAAGGTCCCACACACAAATACAAAAGATAGGAAGATAACGATTGTTCCAACTATCAAACCAATCACTTCTTTAGTCATATGAACTCCTCCTGTTATTCTATACAGTAAAATCTCAAAACTAACTCATCCAGAAAAGACATCGAAGCCCTGGAGTCTACTCTTCGGATTTTTCTTTTGACTGTTTTTCTCTTAAATCTTTCACAGATTTCGATATGATATCTCTCACCTGTTCGTCAGTAAGTCCTGGAATCTGGTAATAGGGATTATTGGACTCGCTTTTTGACGGTTTTGTTCCTGAATTTTCGGTTTTAGAACTTTGTTCAGTCGAAGACGAGGATTTCGACTCTGAGGAACTGGACGACTCAGACTCAGAAGGCTTGGACGTTTCAGGCGTTTTAGAATCAACCTTAGGTGGCTTGTTTACTTGGTCGTTCGGCTGTTTCACAGGTTTATAGAATAGCCCAAAAGACAACAGCAAAGCAATCAAAGTCCCAATACCAGCCAAGGTTCTTTTATTGGCTTCAGCCGAGGGAACCTTTACTCCCTTTGTACTGAGTATTTTCCATTCTGGATGCTCTTTTTCTATAGCTTTTTTCTGTCTCCTAAGAGGACCAAGTAGAAAATGATTAAAAGGCACAATCGTTACCATAGCCACCGTTATAAGCGGGACATAATTGGAATGACTTGATACCAGTAGAACATCGAGTATAGCGAGAAGAATGAAGAGGAAACGCCCCACAAACTTACGAACTTGATGCTCTTTTTTGATTTGCAAATATCTCTCTTGTGACATTATTATATCTCCTCTTTTCTATTTCTCTTCCCTAAATAATACTTTTCCCTGCTTCCTTTCCATTAGAGCAAGCTCCAAAAATCAATGACAAGATGATGACAAATAACTTCTTCATTTTTTCCTTCCTATTTAAAATTCAATGTCAAATATCAATATCTATTGGAATATAAGACAAATGCTTTTGTCCCATTATTCTTCCTCCGTACTGGATTTATAATATTGTAAGAACTCTTCTTCGCTTTGAACCAAATGTTCCTGTCCATCTTTCGAACTAGCTGCTGGAATAGTGATATCCTTGAAGATATTGGTACCTTCTGGAAGAACTAGCTTTAAGAAAGAGATTTTAAAACGAACATCTTCTTTTCCAAGGAAATATAATTCCGATGATAACCCTTTACTCAATATATCAAATGCCTTTGGATACTTGCTTGCCAAGGACGGGTATTGGGATTTTTCTACTGGTTCTTTAAAACCAAAAAGAGATAAGACAAAGGCAAACTTTTCGTTTAAAAATTTATTATTTGAAATAAGAATATCATCTAACTTCGGTTTGTATGATCCTTTCTCATCGTTATAAAGATCTTTGGAAGTTCTACCAGATGGAGTAGCTGCTATTATCTTTCCTTCCTCTATATCAATAAGCCCAGTTTCAGTTTTTGATTCTGGCTGTTGGCCAATAGCCATACTAATTGGTAAGTAAGTTTTCCCCTGTTCCGTATACAAGAAATAATTAACGCTGCGAACCCTTCTTGGAATATAATCCTTATTATATTCCCTCACCATCTGAAATACATCATAGGTTTTTTGTTTGATTGTCCCATCTTTCGTATCATAGACGTCTAACAACCAGTACTCTCCCTGCTCTGGAATATTACTTTTCAAATATGGCACCGCATCCTCTTCTAGAATCCAATACTTTTTCGTGGCTGATTTTAACTTATAACTTTGTTGGATGATATAGCGTTCTCCATTAACTCTCGTCATTCTTTCTACATTGACACGCGAATCATATTTCTTAGCCTCTTCCGCATCTTTTAACTCCGCATCATTATCCCACTCAATCGCTACTGCCTTGTTGTCATCCATGAATTCATAACGCGAAATTTTTGCCCTTGGACTCCACATGACAAACTGAGTAAGTTCATGCCTGCGATATGCCTGATAAGCAAAGTATAGCCCTATGACAGTAAGTGCTAGAAGCATGACTTGAACTAATTTTGATTTCATTATTTTTTTCATTATCTTCCCTCCTCAGTGATTTAGATAATATCAAAACGCTTTATAGGTCTAGTATCCATAACTGCCATATTCAAAAATTCAACATACTTTTCTTTCATCTTATCCCCCACTTATTTCTCTTCCCTAAATAATACTTTTCCCTGCTTGTATTTTCGTACGGCTAAGAGCCAGCGGATTGGATTGTTTTGAAATAGTAGAAGAACCACGCTAATTGGGACAATCGTTGCTCCGATTGGTACCATGAACATGGACGGCTCAAACCATTCCTGTTCATAGTAAGGAATGAAAGTCGCAGGTATAGCAAAAAATACAACAATAACAAAAACAAATAGAAGAACGAGGATAACAAATAGATACAAGATGATTTTATCGACTGTTGGTTCCTTATCTGGTGACTTCCTCCAAAAAGTACTTCTTTCTACCGCTTCTTTAAACTGTTCTTCACTTGCTGGAACAAGCGACTTGGCCCCACTGTAGAACAGTTTTTCAAATCCATAAACACTTCCGATAAAAACGAAAAGGATTGCGGCTAGATGGATAGGAATCATCCACTCACTCAATCTAAAGGGTGCTATCAAGGAACGAATCCAAATACTGATGACAGCAACTAGCAAGAAAGCAAAGAAGAGAAGCCAAGGCCACTTGGATTTCTTTGAACTGATAGCACCATCAGTGTCTGAAACGGTGCTAGATTCTGTTGTTAAAGCCTCTCTCGTCCTTGTGTTATAGTAGATGGATTGCAGGCTTCCTTGGCCTATATAAATGATTTTTCTCATCTTATAATTCGCCCTCTTTCCCTCGGCTACCGTCCTGTAATGTCTCCATCAGCTCCTTGAACAGTCGTTTGCGTGTTTTCATCCGAAATTCATAGATCATATAAACAAGCGAAAATATCCCTAACATATAAATAATCAAGAACTGAAAATCGGAGTAGCTAAAATAGCGATAGATGGAAAACACAATCATGAGGAAACAAAAAATCTCAACTAGGACAGTCCATCTAGATTTTCTCCTAAGTGTTTTGATATTAGCTTTTGTCAACCGGACTTTTTTAAATCTATCTGTCTTCATGTTGCGTCGGGTAGATTTGGCAAGGAGAATGGTCCCGAAAACTAAAAACAGAGACATCAGGATAAAGAAAATCAGATTGAAAGGGGAGGAGACATCTCCAAAGGTTTGGTTGAGCAACTTTGACAGCCGTTGCAAGGAATAGATTGCAATAGGGGCTGCAATGGCTGAATAATTCATGCCTTGTTTTACACCGTAGAATACTTGATTCTTCAGATCATAATAGATAAAAGAGTCCTCCAGAGGGCCCATACTGATTAAATTTTTTACACTTGTATCCATCTTATTACCATTTCCTAAACTCAATACGGATGTTCAAACAGAGTCCTACTTTCTCTTAAAAGCATCGTGACAACGATTGCCAGCAGTCTAGCCGATTTTGGGCGTTTGCCTTCCTAGAGAAAGAAAAGTTTATTAGTATTATAGCATGAACCCCCAGAAAAGGGAAAATATCCCCGGCAGATACCATTGCTAAAGACAAGAAAGGCTTCGTCATTCCATAAAAAAGCGAACGAGTCCGCATTCTAAAAACAGAATGCGAGCTTATCCGCCTTTTTCTATGTCTCTAAAACAAATGACGTCTCTTCCTCATCGTGCCAAGCGAATACGGGTCACAATCCCATCTGGATCTACCAAATCCAACTCACTCGAATTTAACCACTTGATTGGTGCTTCTAGCTCTTGTGCTTGCTGAACGATGTCTAGGAGCTCTTCCTTGCTTTCGACCTCAAGGACGTAGTAGGCCAAGCCTGGCAAGCCTTGCTCACGCGGAGCTAGCCCTTTTCCAGCCCATTCGTTGACAGCCAGGTGGTGATGGTACTGACCAGCCGCTATCCAACTTGCACTAGGAATGCTAAATTTATCTTCTAGCCCTAACACCTTTTGATAAAACCGGCTCGCCGCGTGGCTATCCTTAACCGATAGATGGATATGCCCCATTCTCGTCCCTTCAGCTAGGATAAAGGGATCCACCTTTTCCCCTAACTCATAGATGTCCTGTGCCGCAAGGGCTTCGGTCACACCGATAATGCGGCCGTCTTCTCGAATATCCCATGAAGACACTGGCTTATCACGGTGGAGTTCAATGCCATTTCCTTCCAAATCCTCTAGATAAAGAGCCTCACTGTATCCATGATCTGCACCCCCAACCAGAGGAATCCGCAAATCACTTAGGTGTTTCAAGACATCTGCCAAGGCTTTTCGTGTCGGCAACAGAATCGCCAAATGGTAGAGCCCATAATGCTCCCTTACTTCGCCAGACTTTTCTGCCTGAATCAAGTGAACCAAGGCTTTTCGACCAAGTCCCAAAATCGCTTCTGTCTCTGTTTGGGATAAAATCTCCAAGCCAATAATCTGGTGATAAAAAGCCGTTTGACTCGTTAAATCCTTGACATTTAAAACAGCCTCTGCTAGGTAAATGTGGCTTTGGTATGCATAAGTCATAGGGTGTCTCCTTTTGTTTGTTGTAACTTTATTGATTACATCAATTATACACTATTGAAATAAAATGTCAACGAAGACAACTCAAAAGAGCTGGTTCCCAGCTCTTCTTTTTATTTTACAACAAGCTCGTAACGAGTTTTGCTGGTGAAAGTTTCCCCTGCTTTGAGAATGACTTGGTCTTTGAGGTCGCTATGAATGGCATCTGGTAAAGCCTGCGCTTCAAGGGCAATCCCATTGTGCTGTACCATTGGTTGACCAGCTATGAGCACACTCTCATCCACAAAGTTTGCTGTGTAGACCACAAAGCAAGGGGCCTCTGTCTTGAAAAGTAAGAAGCGACCTGAGTGTTGGTCATAAAGGAAACCAGCATTGTCATGACCCGCAGGAAGAGCAAATGGGTGATCCAAACCAGATACCAACTGGATTTGCTCATCTTCCTCTGCAAAGATGTCCTTCAGCAAAGCTCCATTGTAGATATGTTTAACCACATCACGAGTAGCGTCTGGGGTCTTAGCCGGAACACCGTCCGGAGCAATTGGGTAAATGCCCTCGGTATTTAGCTGGAAGACATGGCGGTCAACTGTCTGCGTGAAATCACCAGACAAGTTGAAGTAGCTGTGATTAGTTGGATTGACAAGCGTATCCTGATCTGTCGTCACCTTATAGCTGATTTCGTAGGCGCCAGTTTCTTCCAAGTGATAGCTGATCCATATCTTGAGATTACCAGGGAATCCTCCTGTCCCATCTGTACGCTCTGTGTAGAGGGTCAAGCCATGGGCGCTCACCTCTACCAATTCAAACAAGCTTGAATCCCAACCTGTTGAACCACTGTGGTTACAGTTGCTGGCATTGTTGACTTCAAGATTATAAGTCTGGCCATTAAGCTCAAATGTCGCACCTGCAATACGGCCCGCTACAGGACCTACACTTGCTCCATGCTTGGGACTATTGCCTACATAGCTATCAAAATCATCAAAGCCCAAAATCACATTGGCAAAATTCCCAGCCTTGTCAGGCGTGACATAGCGCAAGATGGTCGCACCATAGGTCATGATTTCTAGTTGGTAGCCACTGTCCGTCTCAAAGCGATAGGCCAAGACATCCTTGCCCTCATGATTTCCAAATACACGTTCTGTGTATGCTTTCATTCTTCTCTCCTTTGATCCATTTCTCTTAAGTAAACAAACCATAGAGAGTGTATGCACCATCTATGGTTGTCGTTTCTATTTTCAGAATCCTTTGTCACAAAACCTTAAGTATTTTCTTAACAAAAAGGGATTCTTCTATACTTGTTTTATGCTTCCACACGTTCTTTCCATGAAGTCGCTGTTGTTTGAAGAACTTTGTTGAGTTCATCAATGTTCTCAAATCCAGTTGTGCGTAACCATTCACGAGCTGCTGCTTCACCATCTTTGATGTAGGCTTCAACTGATCCTGCCCAGGTTGCACGGCCGCAAAGAACTCCGTTGAAGTTTGCGCCTGATTCGTGAGCAAAGACAAGTGTTTCTTGGAAGAGTTTCGCTGACACACCTGCACTCAAGTAGATGTATGGCAAGTTAGTTGCTTCATCTTGCGCTTTGAAGAAGGCTGCCGCTTCTTCACGTGTATGCACGATTTCACCATCGCCAAATCCTTCAACATATTTGACGTTGACTGGAACTTCCACTTTCAAGACGTCGATGTTGAAGCGTGGGTCTGAGAAGACCTTCATAGCA
>NZ_KV832115.1:44880-45214 GCF_001837335.1 Streptococcus sp. HMSC066F01 | reverse complement strand
GACCTTCATAGCACCAATAACCTTGTGTGGTTTCACTTTTGCGTATTCTGCAGAACCTGCATCAGCGATTTTTTCATCGTAAACGAGGATTTCAAGGAAGAATGGAATGTCTTCTGCCACGCATTCAGAACCAATGCGTTCGATGTAGGCTTGTTTTTGTTGATTGAGTTCGTCAGCGCTGTCTACATCATAGTAAAGCAAGAATTTGACTGCATCTGCACCTTGTTCCTTGATGCGTTTGGCAGACCAAACATCCAAGCAGTCAGGCAAGCGTTTGGTGCTAGTTGTGTCGTATCCTGTTTTTTCATAAGCAAGGAGAAGACCAGCATTGGCA
>NZ_KV832115.1:0-44780 GCF_001837335.1 Streptococcus sp. HMSC066F01 | reverse complement strand
CATAGAGGATGCGTATTTTGTCAATTCATCTGCAACCAAAACCTTGAGTTCTTCCATTTGAGCCACTGTTGGTTCTTCTGTTTGGTATTGAGCCATGAGGCGTTTCAAAGCACCACGTTGGTCAAAGGCAAGAGCTGAGATAATGCCGTTCTCGTCAGAGAGTTTTTGCAAGCAAGCTACTTTATTGGGACTTAATTGTAATTTACTCATAGACACTTCCTTATTTTTGATAGTCATGAATGATCACACCTTGTACCACACGGTTTACGGTACCTGTAGGAGACGGTGTATCTGGTTTATTTTCTACCTTGAGTGAAGTCAATAGGGCAAAGAGTTGGGCATAAACGATGTAAGGGAAGACACGGTAAATATCGTTCAAGACACCGCCACAACCAAGTGCTACTTCTTTGACATTTTCAAGACCAAAGGCTTGATCACTCAAGAGCACAACACGACGAGCAATCTGATCACCAGCCACTTCACGAACCAAGTCCAAATCGTACTTGCGAGTGTAGTCTGTCGTTGTACCAAAGATCAAAACAACTGTATCTTCGTTGATAAGAGATTTTGGACCGTGACGGAAGCCAACTGGGCTTTCATACATGGTCGCCACTTGACCAGCTGTTAATTCCAAAATCTTGAGCTGAGCTTCATGAGCAAGTCCAAAGAAAGGACCAGCGCCTAGGTAGATAACACGATTAAAGTCGAGGTCAACCAGCTCTTTAACATCTTCTGCATTGTCTAGAATCTTACGCGCAAGGCTCGTCACAACTTCAAAACGTTGAGCTTTCACAGCAAATTCTGTAGGATCAAAAACCAAGAGAGCTGTTAGCATCATAGACGTAAAGCTAGAAGTCATGGCAAATCCAGCGTCATTGGAAGCAGCTGGTTGCAAGAGCAAAAGATTGCGCTCATCGCCATGAGCTTGAAGAGCCAATTTACCATCTGCAGCACATGTAATGGTCACTTGATAGAGGTCATCAACCAAGGCTTTGGCCAAATCAACCGTCGCCACACTTTCAGGAGAATTCCCACTACGAGCAAAGGAAACAAGGATAGTCGCCACATCTTTTTTCAGATAGGTTTCTGGGTTGGCAACAATATCAGTTGTCGCAATGGCATTGAAATTCCATTTGCGTTCGTCATAGACTTCCTTAAAGTATGGTACCAAGGTATCTCCCACATAAGCAGAAGTACCAGCACCCGTCAAGATGACCTTGATATAGTCATGTTTATCAGCGATCCCTTGCAGAAAGGCTGCAATTTCTTCCCGTTTCGCTTGATAGGCTTCAAAAGCTTCTTTCCATACATCAGGCTGTTGGTAGATTTCACGAGTCGTGATTTCTGCACCCAGTTCAAGTAATTCTTCTTTTGTGTAATTTAGCATAGAGTTCCTCTAATCTATTGTTGTTTCATTCCTATTGAAAATATGGGAATGGGAGTGACTCCCATTCCCATGTATATTTTATACAAGCTGTTCTAACGATTTTCACGTTGTTACATCTTATACTCAATGAAAATCAAAGAGCAAACTAGGAAGCTAGCCGCAGGTTGCTCAAAGCACTGCTTTGAGGTTGCAGATAGAACTGACGAAGTCAGTAACATCTATACGGCAAGGCGACGCTGACGTAGTTTGAATTTGATTTTCGAAGAGTATTATTCATCTTCGTCATCATCGAAGCCCGCTAACAGGTCATTGACTTTTACAATGCTTTCTGCAGCACGGCTCTTATAATCCGCATCTGCACCTGTAAGGCTCGCATTGATAAATTCAATCACCATTGGAAGATTCATCCCTGCGTAGAGTTCAATATCGCGACCTTCCATAATCAAACGGCTTACCACGTTACATGGTGTTCCACCGAGAAGATCCGCAAAGACTAGGAAATCATCCAATCCTTCGATAGCAGCTTCAAATTTTGCAGTAAATTCTTCTGGACCATCTTCTGGAAGAAGAGCCACTGCATGAATGTTGTCCTGTGGACCCATGATCATTTCTGTGCTACCTTTAAGTTCTTCACAGAAACGACCATGACTCACCAAAATTAATGATTTACTCATAAATTATGCGCCCATTCCAAGCAAGAATTTACCGATGAATGAAAGACCTACTGCAAGAACGATAATGATACCGATCGCTTTAGTAGAGTTCATACCTTTCTTACCAAGCAACCAGAAGATAAAGGCAGTAAAGATTGCTGGAAGCAAGCGTGGGAAGATTGAGTTCAAGATGTCTTGGAAGTCAATCATCTTTTCACCGATTGGCAATTTGTAAGAAATCTCAAAGTTGATCATTGTTGCTACAAGAGCACCCATCATGAAGACACCAAGTACAGATGCAGCATCAATCAAAGCTGTCAAAGTACTTTGCATGTTGTTGATAAGGTTAACCCCTTCTTTGTAGGCAAATTCCAATTGTTTCCAACGGAAGATGTCATAAGCAACTGCAACTGCGATCCAAAGGAAGATACCCCATGGTTGGCCAGCGATAGCCATAGTTGCTGCGATAGATCCCATGATAGCAGGTACAAGTGAACCAAAGATTGTATCTCCAAGAGGAGCAAATGGTCCCATCAAACCTGTCTTGATACCGTTAACGGCATCTTTTGAACCCACACCATCTTTTTCTTCCATGGCAAGGTCAAAACCAGCGATAATTGTGTGGAAGAATGGTGAAGTGTTGAAGAATTGAGTATGAACTTTCATCATTTCTTTCAATTCAGGAGTTCCATCCCCATACATTTTACGCAATTGAGGCAAGATCATGTAAAGGTAACCAGAAGCTTGCATACGTTCGTAGTTCCAACCTAATTGGAAAGTAAACAAGCTACGTTTGTTGATTTGATTAAAATCTTCTTTTGTAAGTTTGTAATTAGAATTCGTCATCTTCGATTTCCCCACTTTCTGATGGTGTAGAAGGTGCTGCTACAGCTACTTTTTGGCTGTTCTTAAAGTGAACAACTGCAAGGAAGATACCTACGATAGAGATACCGATCATAGACAAACCTTTGAAGTTGTTAGCAAAGCCAATCTTTTCAGCAACATCAGCAGGAAGGGTACCAAGGATACCCGCAACAGCGCCACCAAGACCTGTTACATATGAGTAAAGAACAGTCAACATAGCTGTCAAACCGAATCCCATTGCAAGGTAGTGAAGGTTACGTTTAACTGGAAGGTAACGAAGCAAGATTGCAAATCCAAGACCTGGAAGCATACGACCTGCAAGTGTCAAACCGTCTGCAACCCATTGGTATTCTTTAACAAGGTCTACTACTGATTGTACGAAAGCACCACCAAAAGCAAGAGCGAAGAATACTGGAAGGGCACGAGAAAGAGCCCATGGAAGCGCACCAAGTAGGTAGTTGCGTTCGATACCTTTGTAGTCAAAGCGTTCGATCGCAGCATCAATACGGTGTGCAAAGAAAGTAGTTGTCATACGTCCAAGAACGTCGAAGTATGTCAAAAGTGCTGCTACTGGTACAGCGATTGTTGTAATCGCAAGATCTGTATCAATACCTTGAGAGATAGAGAATGCTGTTGCAAGAACCGCACCAGAAGTTGCGTCGATACGAGAAGCACCACCGAAGGTACCAACCCCGAGAACGAACAACTGCAAGCTACCACCGATAAACAAACCAGTTGTCACATCTCCCATGATCAAACCAGTAATGAAACCAGCGAATACAGGGGAACCTGCAGATGAAACGATTGTCAACTCATCACAGATTTGATAAGCTGAGTACAAAGTGAGAAGTAAAATTTGCCACCATTGTATCATAACAATGACCTCCTAAAAATTTTTTCCTATTTTAATAAGCTCAAAAAGTCTGAAACTGGATCATTTGGAACCATTTGAGCAGTGAGTTTCACACCTTTTTCTGCTAGTTTGTGGAAATCTTCCACATCCTTGTCTACCACGTTGATAGAACGTGTGATAGAGCGAGTTTCTGGTGTTTGAGACATATTGCCGACGTTGAGTGTTTCAAGCGGAACACCTGCTTCGACCAAACCAAGGAAACGGTCTGGTTTACGTGCAACGATAAAGAGACGTTGGCTATCGTATTTACCAGCAAGGATATTTGCTGCTGCTTTCTCAACTGGCAAGATACTGAGTTTCACACCTGGTGGTGTCGCAAGCTTCAAACCACTCTTTTCGATGTCGTTGTTAACAACTTCGTCGTCTACAACCATAATGCGTGAAACATTTAGTTTTCCAGCCCAAAGATTGGCTACTTGACCGTGGATCAAACGTCCATCGATACGGCATCCTACAATTGTCATAAGTTTTCCCCCTTTATGTTTTTTAGTGTAGGTTTACGAGTTAAATGAATCTCTTCTTTATATTCGCCCTCAGTTTCAAAGATGATGATGCGGTTCGCACCTTCCTTGAGATAACAATGAGGGATATAAAGTGAGAGGGTCGGGCCGACGTTCCAGAAACGCCCTAGGTGGCGCCCGTTGACAAAGGCAACGCCCTTACCAAACTCAGACAAGTCTAAGTAGGTATCCTTCGGCTCTTCAACGGTGAAGTCGAAAGCGTAAAAGGCTGGTTGTCCTTCTGTCCATCCTTTTGAAAAATCAATTTTCTCAGGATTATCCAGTGGTAGTGGATATTGTTTCCAATTCAGTAAGAAATGTAGATCCTTGCAGACACCTGTACGAATTCCTTTACGCTGCGTATCTGCCAAGAACTTATGTCCGTAGTTGACACGCCCCATATTTTCGATCAAGATGTCAATCTCTGAAAAGCCTTCTCGGTTACCCTGACAGTAGATGTCTTCACCAATCTCTGTCTGGTATTGAGTAGCAATCCATTGACCATCTACAAAGAGTTGAGCTCGGTCACGTCCATCAATGATACGGAGACGTTCCTCTTCTGCATCCCAACTTGCTTCAGTACGATAGAGAAGGTAGCCATAGCTTTGACCAAGTTCTTCCATTGCTTTTGGATAGAGGCTTTCAGTAGGACTAGAGAGACTATCCAGAGTTTCAAACAAGGAAACTTTTTCGACCAATGGAATGGACCCTATCTCCATGCTTTCCTTATAGAGTGGTTCCAACTGTGGATACTCTGGGAAGTGTGTTGCCATCATCTTCTTGACTGCTAGGTATTTAGCAGTTGGATTTCCTTCTTCATCAAGAAGGGCGTCATAGTCATAAGATGTGACTTGCGGCAAATCCAGAGTTCCTCGAGCCGAGCAACCATTCATGAAACCAAAGTTTGTACCACCATGGAACATGTAAAGGTTGATAGAGCCTTGCTCCAATACCTCTCGAACAGCTTCTGCCAATTCTTTAGGATCACGAGTGATGATGGGTTCTTTCCAACGGTTGAACCAACCATCCCAGAATTCCATACACATGAGGGGCCATTTCTTGCCATGCTCATCAAAGAATTCCTGCATCTGTGAAAAGTTGTACGGAGCTTTAGAACCGAAGTTTCCTGTCACAAAGAGGTCGTCTTCGATCAAGGTTCCAGCTTTCAGAGTAGCCCTCCATGGACCATCTGAAGTAAAGAGTGGGCAATCAATCCCTCGGTCTTCCATCAATTTCCGAATTGCTCGTAGATAAGACTTATCTTCTCCATAAGAGCCATATTCATTTTCGACTTGCATCATGAGAATGTTTCCGCCATTATCCAACAAGCGAGGCACAAGCCTTGGCAATAATTGGTCATAATAGCGAGCAACAGCCTCGATGTAGGCCGGGTCGGACGAGCGAATTCGCATGTCCTTGGTCAAGAGCCAAGCCGGCAAGCCACCAAATTCCCATTCCGCACAGATAAATGGAGACGGGCGTACAATGGCATAGAGACCCAAATCTTGTGCAATTTGAAGAAATCTCTCCAAATTTCTGGCACCTTCAAAATCAAACTCCCCTTCAACAGGTTCGTGTAAATTCCAAGCCACATAGGTCTCGACTGTATTAAAGCCAAGCGCCTTTAAGTTATAGAGAGAATGATACCAATCCTCTGCTGGAATCCTAAAATAATGAATGGCGCCGGACAAAATCTTGAACGGTTTTTCGTCTAAATAGAAATCGTCCTCAATTTTAAATCTGGTCATGTTATTACCTCTGACGAATTAAGTTTGCGCTTTCATTTATTATAATATTAACTATAATCAAATCTTTTGCATTTGTCAATAGGTTTTAGAAAATTATTTAAAATTTTTCTATTTTTTTACTTACCGTTTACCGAAATTATCTAAAAATAGCATGAAAACGATCTTTTTATGTATGATAATTCACAAGAACATCAAATGAATTTTTTTACATGTAAAATAACATTTTTAGTCTATTATTTTAATTTTTTGACCTTAATACTACTCTTTTCTTTATATTTGTGGTAAAATCAAAATTGGAGAAAGAGAATCGAGGTGAAATTTATGGCTATTCCTAAATACCAATATATTAAAGATGAATTAAAAAACAAAATCATCTCTGGTCAATTTGCAAGTGGAGATAAATTTTATACAGAAGCCGAATTGATCGCGATGTACGATGTGAGTTCAATCACAGTTGTTCGTGCCTTAAATGACCTTGCTAAAGACGGCTACATTGTCCGCCAACAAGGTAAAGGTACTTTCGTCTCACGTGCCCGCAAGCACAAACTCGTTGAGTTTTCAGATGTTGAAATCTTTGAAACAAAAGACGATAAAGTTACTGTCCTTTCTATCGAGCGCGGAAACAAACTTGAATATTTAGATAAACTTGGACTACGTGGAGATCAATTCTACTATAAGATTGAACGTATTCGTCAGACAAACGACGTAACATACATCTACCACACATCTTATATTCCTGAGCAATACATCAATGCCAACTATCCAAATCTTGACTATTATAGCTCTATCTATACACGTTTCAAATTGGATTACCGCATTCACATGAGTGATGAACATTTTGAGGAAATCAACGAAATCGCATTCCCAACACCAGAGCATGCTGCTTCTGTACTCGGAATCGATACACAATTCCCAACTGTCTTCCAAACCAAGACTACAAAACTTGAGGCCACTGGCCAAGTCCTTGCCTATAGTGAAACTTATAAGCGAGCAGACTACTACAAAATCAAATTCATCTCATGTAACCGAGGTCATTAAGAAAAAGCCTGAGCCTAGCTCAGGCTTTTTCTCTATTCATTATAGCACGAGAAAGAAATTGTGAAAACGCTATGAAGGGCTCTTATTTAATTAGTAGCATTTTTACTAAAAACAAGGTAAATTTTCGTCTGATTTTTCCTCTGTTTTATCCCTTATTAGCAAATTTCTCCTAAATCTTATGATTTCCTCTATTTATTATAGTTCTTATATAAACCCACTTGACATTTTACTCCGCAGATAATAAAATAAAATTGGTTTTATGTAAACGCTATCATATATGATAATAACAAGGAGGTTTTGTCATGAAACTAGAAAAGAAACAGCGCTTCTCCATCCGTAAATACGCGGTTGGGGCAGCTTCTGTACTTATAGGATTTGCTTTTAGCGCACAAGTCGTAGCTGCCGACGAGATTACTCCAGCTCCAACAGCTGTAGAAACTGTTCAAACGATTCAGGAGAGCCCACAAGCAACCGAAGAACCTGTAGACTCTAAGGTCCCAGAAAAACTGGAAGAAAAGGCTGACAAACCTGTAAAAGAGGAGGTCAAAGAAGACCAGGAGGCTCCTCAAACAGTTACTCCAACAACCGAAGAGTCAAGCGCACCAGTTGTGACAGAAAATGCTAGTCCAACTCCTAGCGCCGAGAAAGAAAACCCTGCCCCAGCTGAAACTCCTGCCGAAAGCACTTCTTCCGAAAAGAAAAATGAAGTCGTCACACCTGCAATAGCCACTCCTAGCACAGAACGAGCAGCTCAGGTAAATGAAAAACTGGCAAAAAGAAAAATGATCTCAATCGACGCTGGACGCAAGTACTTCTCTCCAGACCAACTCAAAGAAATCATCGACAAAGCCAAACACTATGGTTATACCGATCTTCATTTACTAGTTGGAAATGATGGCATGCGTTTCATGCTGGACGACATGACGATCAAAGCCAATGGCAAAACCTATGCAAGCGACGATGTCAAACGTGCACTTGAAAACGGAACCGATGCCTACTACAAGGATCCAAACGGCAACCATTTGACAGAAAGTCAGATGACGGACTTGATCAACTATGCTAAAAACAAAGGCATTGGTCTCATCCCAACTGTAAACAGCCCTGGTCACATGGATGCGATTTTGCATGCCATGAAAGAACTAGGTATCCAAAAACCGAACTTCAACTACTTTGGTAAGGAATCTGCTCGTACCGTTGACCTTGATAACAAAGAAGCTCTTGCATTTACCAAAGCTCTGATCGACAAGTATGCTGCTTACTTCGCTGGCAAAACAGACATCTTCAATATCGGACTGGACGAGTACGCCAATGATGCTACAAACGCCAAAGGCTGGAGCGTTCTTCAAGCCTATAAATGGTATCCAGAAGATGGATTCCCAGACAAGGGTTATGATAAATTTATCGCCTACGCTAATGACCTTGCTCGTATCGTTAAATCTCACGGTCTCAAACCAATGGCCTTTAACGACGGTATCTACTATAATAGCGACACTAGCTTTGGAACCTTTGACAAAGACATCATCGTTTCTATGTGGACTGGTGGATGGGGCGGATACGACGTCGCTTCTTCTAAACTTCTAGTTGAAAAAGGCCACCAAATCCTTAATACCAACGATGCTTGGTACTATGTTCTCGGACGAAATGCCGATGGTCAAGGTTGGTACAACCTGGACCAAGGACTCAATGGAATCAAGAGCACTCCAATCACTTCTGTACCAAAATCTGAAGGAGCAGATATTCCTTTCATCGGTGGTATGGTAGCTGCTTGGGCAGATACTCCATCAGCACGCTATTCTCCATCACGTCTCTTCAAACTCATGCGTAGCTTCGCAAATGCAAATGCTGAGTACTTTGCTGCCGACTATGAGTCTGCTGAGCAAGCTCTGAAAGAAGTCCCATCAGGCCTTAACCGCTATACTGCGGAAAGTGTCGCAGCTGTCAAAGAAGCTGAAAAAGCCATTCGCTCACTCGATAGCAACCTCAGCCGTGCCCAACAAGACACCATTGACCAAGCAATCGCGAAACTCCAAGAAGCTGTTAGCAACCTAACCTTCACACCAGAAGCTCAAAAAGAAGAAGACGCGAAACGCGAAGTTGAAAAGCTTGCCAAGAACAAAGTAATCTCTATCGATGCTGGACGTAAGTACTTCACACTTGACCAACTCAAACGCATCGTAGACAAGGCTAGCGAACTTGGATATTCTGATGTGCATCTCCTCCTAGGAAATGATGGACTTCGCTTCCTACTTGATGATATGACCATCACTGCTAACGGAAAAACTTATGCAAGTGACGATGTCAAAAATGCCATCATTGAAGGAACAAAAGCTTACTACGATGATCCAAATGGTACCACTCTTAGTCAAGCTGAAATCACTGAATTGATCGAATACGCAAAATCAAAAGGCCTCGGACTCATCCCAGCAATCAACAGCCCAGGTCACATGGATGCCATGCTCGTCGCTATGGAAAAACTTGGAATCAAGAATCCTCAAGCCAACTTTGACAAGGTCTCCAAAACAACCATGGACCTTGAAAACGAAGAGGCGATGAACTTTGTCAAAGCCCTCATCGGCAAGTACATGGACTTCTTTGCAGGCAAGACAAAGATCTTCAACTACGGTACAGACGAATATGCCAATGATGCCACCAACGCGCAAGGCTGGTACTACCTCAAATGGTATGGACTCTATGGCAAGTTTGCTGAATACTCTAACACCCTTGCTGCCATGGCCAAAGAAAGAGGCCTTCAACCAATGGCCTTCAACGATGGTTTCTACTACGAAGACAAGGATGATGTTGAGTTTGACAAGGATGTCATCATCTCTTACTGGTCTAAGGGATGGTGGGGCTATAACCTTGCAACGCCTCAGTACCTAGCAAGCAAAGGCTATAAACTCCTCAACACCAACGGAGACTGGTACTACGTCCTAGGCAATCACAAACCAGATGAAGCCTACCCACTATCAAAAGCACTTGAAAACTCTGGTAAAGTGCCATTTAACCAGCTTGCATCTACCAAGTATCCAGAAGTAGACCTTCCAACCGTCGGAAGCATGCTTGCTATCTGGGCAGACAAACCAAGTGCTGAGTACAAGGAAGAAGAAATCTTTGAACTCATGACTGCCTTCGCAGACCACAACAAAGACTACTTCCGCGCTGACTACAATGCTCTCCGTGAGGAGCTTGCTCAAATCCCTACTAACTTGGAAGGATACAGCCAGGAAAGCTTGGATGCCCTAAATGCAGCTAAAGAAGCTCTCAACTACAACCTCAATCGTAACAAACAAGCCGAGTTAGACGCTCTTGTAGCCAAACTCAAGGCAGCCCGCCTAGGCCTTAAACCAGCGACAACTCACTCAGGAAGCCTCGATGAAAATGAACTAGCTGCCAATGTTGAAACCAAACCGGAACTCATCACAAGAGCAGAAAAGATTCCATTTGAAGTTATCAAGAAGGAAAATCCGAATCTCCCAGCTGGTCAGGAAAAAATCATCACACCAGGTGTAGAGGGCGAACGCACTCATTACATCTCCGTCCTTACTGAAAATGGGAAACAAACAGAAACGGTTCTAGATAGCCAAGTAACCAAAGAACCTGTGACCCAGGTGGTTGAAATCGGCGCCCCTATTACTCACAAAGGAGATGAACACGGTCTTGCTCCAGCCACAGAGGCAAAACCAAGACTGGACATCCAAGAAGAAGAGATTCCGTTCACTACCGTAACACGTGAAAATCCACAATTACCACTCGGACAAACGCAAATCGTCGTTACTGGTGTAAATGGCCGTCGTACGATTTTCTACTCTGTCAGCACTACTGCTGACGGTAAGAAAGAAAGAACCCTTGTCAATAGTGCGGTATCGCAGGAAGCGGTCGCTCAGGTTGTCGAAGTCGGAACTGCCGTTGAGAAAGCTGAGCAAGCTGAAACAACTACTAGCAAAGCAGATGAAAAACAACTCCCTGCAACAGGAAGTCAAGACTCTGCGGGCTTGGTCGCAGCAGGACTCATGGCCACACTAGCAGCCTACGGACTCACTAAGAGAAAAGAAGATTAATCCCTTCGATAAGCATACAAAAAAGCGAGATTAAATCTCGCTTTTTATTGTTAGGATTAATCACCAAGTCCGATACGTTCAAAGATATCATCCACTCGTTTAGTGTAGTATGCCGGGTTGAAGATTTCATCAATTTCATCTTGAGTGAGGCGTGATGTCACTTCTGGATCTGCTTCTAGAAGCGGTTTGAAGTCTACTTGGTTATCCCAAGAGTAGGCTGTTTTTGGTTGCACCAAGTCATAGGCTTGCTCACGAGTCATGCCTTTTTCAATCAAGGTCAACATAGCCCGCTGACTAAAGATAAGACCAAAAGTTGAGTTCATGTTGCGGATCATGTTTTCTGGGAAGACCGTCAAGTTCTTGACGATATTTCCAAAACGGTTGAGCATGTAGTCAATCAAAATAGTCGTATCCGGTGTGATGATACGCTCAGCTGATGAGTGAGAAATATCACGTTCGTGCCAGAGAGCGACGTTTTCATAGGCCGTCACCATGTGACCACGGATAACACGCGCCAAACCTGTCATATTTTCAGAACCGATAGGATTGCGCTTGTGAGGCATCGCAGATGAGCCTTTTTGCCCCTTGGCAAAGAATTCTTCCACTTCGCGCTGCTCAGATTTTTGCAAACCACGAATCTCAGTCGCCATACGTTCGATTGAAGTCGCGATGCTGGCAAGAACTGCAAAGTACTCAGCGTGAAGGTCACGAGGAAGGACCTGTGTAGAGATTTCTTGGGCACGGATACCAAGTTTGTCGCAGACGTATTTCTCTACAAATGGTGGGATATTGGCAAAGTTACCAACCGCACCAGAGATCTTACCAGCTTCCACTCCAGCAGCCGCATGCTCGAAACGCTCGATGTTGCGCTTCATTTCGCTGTACCAAGTCGCCAATTTAAGACCAAAAGTTGTTGGCTCCGCATGCACACCGTGGGTACGACCCATCATGATGGTGAACTTGTGCTCCTTAGCCTTATCAGCGATGATGTTGGTGAAGTTTTCAAGGTCACGACGAATGATGTCGTTGGCTTGCTTGTAAAGGTAACCATAGGCAGTATCCACCACGTCGGTAGAGGTCAACCCATAGTGGACCCACTTGCGCTCTTCGCCAAGCGTCTCAGAAACCGCACGCGTGAAGGCAACCACATCGTGGCGCGTCTCTTGCTCAATCTCTAAAATACGGTCGATGTCAAAGTCCGCTTTCTCGCGAATCAAAGCCACATCTTCCTTAGGGATTTCCCCCAACTCAGCCCATGCCTCGTCAGCCAAGATTTCCACCTCAAGCCAAGCACGGTATTTATTTTCTTCACTCCAAATGTTCGCCATTTCAGGGCGGCTATATCTTTCAATCATGTTTAATTTTCCTTTCTTTCTTGAAAAACATTATATAAATACTATTTCTCACTCAATGTCTTCTTTCCAAATACACAAGGATGGGGAATTTCTACTATATTTAAATCCACATTCATAAACACATTATAAATTGCGAAATATTTTTCTGGATATTCAGGTATCGAGACTTAAATTCATCAAACTATTCCAATAAATGATCTAACTATTTTCTAGCTATATTGCCTCCTGCCCATAAACACAAATTCCATTAATTCTCCAAAATCTTTGAATTCATCAAAAGTACGCTCATCGTTTTCAGGAAAATATAAATTATTTAACCTATAGAAATTTTTAACTTTTTCAATATTGTTAGAAAACTTATATTTCACAGCATTATAGAATTCTTTAGCTTCCTCTATATTACTTGAAGTAAGAACATTATTATTTTCATAACATTTTTTCGCTTGTTCAAAATTTGAATACATTTTACCTGATTCATTAACAGAAGTTCTAGGGTCTATAACCTTATCTTTTAATAAATCATATACGTTACTGTACCTCCATAATTGAATGTTCACTTGAATTTGAGTTGAAGAAATTTGAACTCCTCGATTAATATAATATTCCTCAGCTTCTTCTTGAGTTGGATAATGTATCTGATAAAGCCTTTCCCTTTCCTCTTCTAACCACCTAAAAGCAGTAGGTTTATCATAAGTTTTTATAATTGATAAACAGTACCTGTTTGCGATTTGTAGATTAGCTTCATTATCATACAAATATTGTAAAGTCTTATATCTTATAATTGGGGGCAACAGCGAAAAATCACCCATGACCTGAGCAGGAGACAATAAATTCATAGGATACTTCAAAAAGTAATCAATAAAGAGATAAGCATATAAATCAAATAAGCCATCTTTTACTTGATTAAGTTCATCATCAGAAAACTCCTCTGTATGTTGAGTATGTGTTCCATCATTTCCCAATGGGCGTATCTTCTCAATGGAGGCTTTTAAATACACTTTCCTATTGTTGGAAAGTTTCTTAAATTGTTCCATATGCTCAGCTTTTCCTAATGTAAAATAAGTATCACTCCCAATATTTAATATTTTTCTAACTATAACTTCTGAGAATTGCCTGATCCCTTTTATTTTACCTCTTCTTGTTAATCCTACATAAAAAGTATCGTGAATTAAATCACCAATCATTTGTTCATATTCAAAGATATTAAAATTTACCATATTAACCCTACTCAAACTCCTCTTTCCCAATCCATACTGATGGGTAGTGATCTAGTGTATTCAAATCCTTATCTAGCGGTATATCATAGAGAGCTAAATAGTTTTCAGGATATTGTGCAACTAGTTCTTCATACTTAGCTTTCACTTTTTCGTGGTCGCCACTAGCATACAAGACTTCGACGACTGCCCCAGTCTTCTCTTTTTCAACAAATGCGTTGATGATGAGTTGAATCATAGATTTCTCCATTAAATTCTAAAAATTTTCTTCTTCCTCAGGATCTTCGTAAGCAAAAAATTCAATCGAAAGTTTTATAGGGCGACTTGTTAATCCGCAACTCTTTATATAATCATAGACCTCATCATCATCGCGGGTATGCTCTATAACTAGTTGATTATTTGTTCTTTCTACAACATGAATCCCTTCTGCATCCGGAATTTCTGGAATGACTACATCATCCGCATAAGTAAATGTCAGAGTAGTAATATCATCTTCAAATATATCATCGAATTCTTCTACCATTTTAAAAATCAATCCCTTTCCCTAATTCAACCACACTATCCGGCACATCACTAAACAAAGTTATATGCCCTACCCTACGGTTGTGCTTGTCTTCAATAATCATTTATTTACCGCCCACTCCGCCGCTTTCTCTGCATGAATCACTGTTGTGTCGTAGAGTGGCAGGTCAGTGCCGGATTGCTTGACGAGAAGACCAATCTCGGTGCAACCCAAGATAACAGCTTCAGCGCCTGCTTTTTTCAAATCATCTATAACGGCAAGATAAGTCTGCTTTGAGCTTTCTTTGATGTTCCCTAGGCAAAGTTCGTCATAAATGATTCGATTGACCTCTGTAATTCCAGCTTGGTCTGGAATCAGCACTTCTAACCCAGACTCTATTAATTTCTCCTTGTAAAAATCTTGAGTCATGGTGTACTTGGTCCCTAGGAGGCCGACTTTTTGAATACCGTCAGCCAACAAGGCCTGCGCAGTTGCCTGCGCAATATGCAAGATTGGAATCGTAATCTGTTCTTGTATCTGCGGAGCAACCTTGTGCATGGTGTTGGTACAAATAACAATGAAATCTGCACCAGCTTGCTCCAAGCGATGAGCAACATCTGCCAACAGTTGACCGCTTTTCTCCCAGTCTCCAACTGCCTGATAATGCTCAATCTCTGCAAAATCAACACTATAAAGTAGAATCTTAGCAGAATGCAGGCCACCCAGCTCTTTTTTGATGGTTTCGTTGATGATTTGGTAGTAAGATGTGGTGCTTTCCCAACTCATACCACCAATCAGACCAATAGTTTTCATAGGCTAATTAAACTCCTCCTTGCTTATCGCTACCGACGGATAATGTGGCAGGGTGTTAAGGTCAGTATCCAGCGGCAAGTCGTAGATTGCCAAATAATTGTCTGGATACTGAGCTGTCAGTTCTTGATATTTGGCCTTTACTGTTTCCTGGTCGCTACTAGCAAAGAGCACTTCCACAACAGCAGTTTCTTTGCCTTCTTCTACAAAAGCGTTTACGATGATTCGAATCATAAACTGATCTCCATTTAGCTTTAAAGATTATCATTTTCTGGGTCTTCATGTATAGAAAATTCAAATGAAATTCTCTCAGGATGTCTAGGCAGGCCGTAACTACTCAGATAATCCTTTACTTCCTTCACAGAACAAGAATATTCTAAGACTAGCTGATTGCCAGCTCTCTCTAAAATATGAATCCCCTCTCTATCCGCAATCTCTGGAACAATCAAATCGTCCGTATAAGTCAGTGTTACGGTCGTTATTTCATCATCTGGCAATTCATCAAATTCTTCTGCCATTTCAAAAATCAATCCCTTCCCCAAACTCTTCCACACTATCCGGCACATCACTAAACAAAGTCACATGTCCCATCTTGCGGTTGTGCTTTGCTTCTATTTTACCATACAGGTGGAGGTGGGCGCTTGGATTTTCTGCGACATACTTTTCAGCGACCTCGACGTGTTGGCCGAGAACGTTGAGCATAACGGCTGGTGCATGAAGGTGGATTGCTGGAAGTGGCACTCCTAGAACACCCAAGATATGCGTGTCAAACTGGGAGAAGTCACAGGCTTCGATTGAGTAGTGGCCAGAGTTGTGTGGCCGTGGGGCAATCTCATTGACGATTATATCATCAGCCGTCGCAAACATTTCCACGCAGAGAGTTCCAGACAAGTTCAGCTGTTCTGCGATTCGCACTGCCATGGCTTTGGCTTTATCAGCTAGACTTTCTGAAATGCGAGCTGGCACAATGGTCTTAGACAGGATATTGTTGCGGTGGATATTTTCCTGAACTGGGAATACTGTCACGTCCTTGCCATTCCCTGATACGATGACTGAAATCTCAAGGTCAAAGTTGACAAATTCTTCCAAGACACAGTCTGCTGAATCTGCTAGCGAATAGGATTCTTCCAAGTCTGCTTCCGAGCGAATAACCTTTTGTCCATGCCCATCGTAGCCTCCAGTCGCGGTCTTAAGGACATAGTTTTTCGATAGATCGATATCTGCCAAGTCTTGGCTAGAAGTCACGACCTTGTAGGGTGCCACAGTGACTTGGGCCTTGTTTGAGAGAAAGTCCTTTTCAAAGATGCGATTTTGCGAAATGCGGAGCAGGTCTGTTCCTTGAGGAAGCTGACCATCCTTGATGACAGCATCCAAGCCGTCAGCATCGACATTTTCAAATTCATAGGTGAGGACATCGCAACGCTCAGCCAACTGATGGAGGGCAGCCACATCGTTATAAGGTGCTACGATGATTTCCGCAACACGAGAGGCTGGGCAATCCGTCGCAGGATCCAGCGCGATGACCTTGTGCCCCATGTAGATAGCAGAAATGGCCATCATCTGCCCCAGCTGACCGCCACCGATAATTCCGATTGTTTTAGATGAGCTCATTGGTAGACTCCTCTGCGATTTTTCCTTGCTCTTCTGCAAAATCTGCCAATGCTGTAGCAATAGCCTGGTCCTCTACTGAAAGGAGACGGAGGGCAAAGAGGGCTGCATTTGTCGCTCCTGCTTCACCGATAGCCATAGTTGCAACAGGCACGCCACCCGGCATCTGTACGATAGAGTAGAGCGAGTCCACGCCACTAAGGGCACGAGATTTGACGGGCACACCAATGACTGGAAGGGTTGTTTTAGCAGCAACCATTCCTGGCAAATGGGCTGCGCCACCAGCACCTGCAATGATGACCTTGATACCACGGCTACGTGCCTCCTCCGCATGTCTGAACATGAGGTCTGGAGTACGGTGGGCAGAGACAACTTTCTTTTCGTAGGCCACACCGAAACGGTCTAGAACTTCGGCGGTTTTTTGCATGGTAGCCCAGTCGGATTTTGAGCCCATGATGATGGAAATTACTGGTTTCATTTCTTCTCCTTTTTCTTCCTTTCAACAATCACCTTAGGTTGTGAGGGACGGCAGCAGCCACCAAAGGTGTCTCATGCCTAAATCGGAAGCCCAAGGTCTTCCGATTTCCCTGAACGATTGGCTTATAAGCCAATCGTTCTTTCACAACGGCGGTGATTGTTATTTTATTGCTCGCTAATGCTCGCAAGTTATGCAACCATTATCGTATTTGGCGACTTCGTCGCGTTATTTTTATACTTTTACTTTATAGCCTTGCTTCCGATATCTGTTCGGTAGAAGAGGCCTTCTGTGTTTTGTTTGTCGAGTTCCTTGTAGATGGTATCTTGGGCTTCTTTAACGGTATCGGCTGTGGTGACGAGCATATAGACTCGTCCGCCGTTGGATAGCAGTGCTCTGCTATTTTCCGCAAACTTAGCCCCTGCATAGTAGGTGATAATATTGCCTTCTGTCTTAGTTGGCAACTCGACACCCTTTGCATAATCTAACGGGTAGCCCTTGGATGCGACAACCACACCCAGAGTCACGCCCTTGTCCGTCCATGTGATGTTCGGCTCCTTGTCATCGAGAATATCCGTGATATTTTGCGCAAAGTCAGATGTCAAACGAGGCAAGATAATCTGTGTTTCGGGATCTCCAAATCGAGCGTTGAACTCGATGACCTTCGGACCATCAGCAGTTAAAATAAGCCCCGCATAAAGGACACCAAGATAAGGACGACCTTCTTTGATCATCCCTTCAAGGACTGGCTTGACAATGGTGTCAACCGCCGTATCAACTACGCTCTGTGGCAAGTGAGGAACTGGCGCATAAGCTCCCATACCGCCCGTGTTAGGGCCCATGTCGCCATCGTAAGCACGTTTATGGTCCTGAGCCGTTGGCATGATGTAGAACTTGTCCCCATTGACAAAGGCAAAGAGAGAGAACTCTTCTCCGTCAAGGAATTCCTCGATGACCACTCGCGCCCCCGAGTCACCAAATTTATTGTCCAAAAGCATCTCGTGGGCAGCTTCGACCGCTTGCTCAACCGTTTCAGCTACGACAACACCTTTCCCAAGCGCCAATCCATCCGCCTTAACAACGATTGGAGCGCCTTTCTCTTCGATATAAGCCTTAGCTGCCTCGAAATCCGAAAATGTGCCATAGGCTGCTGTCGGAACGTCGTATTTGACCATGATTTCCTTAGCAAAATCCTTGGACCACTCCAGCTCCGCTGCCAATCTTGTTGGACCAAAGGCTTTGAGACCAGCTTGGTTAAAATCATCCACAATTCCAGCAGCAAGGGCATCATCTGGCCCGATGAAGGTCCAAGCAATATCGTTGGCCTTTGCAAACTCAATTAACTTAGAATGTTCGGAAATAGAGATGTTTACCAATTCCAGGCCATCCAGAGTCATCCCGTCATTCCCAGGAGCCACAAAGACTTTTTCAACGTCTTTTGATTCAAATAATTTCTTAGCAATCGCATGTTCACGACCACCCGAACCGACAACTAATAGCTTCATCTCTCAACCTCTTTGGCGAATTATTTACTAACATTATATCATAAACGTTCGTTTTAATCTTGTTTCACTTAGCATTTTAAACCAAAAAAGGAAAGAAACTGTTTTCTTCCCTTTCGTTTTTTAATGCCTAAAATGTCTCACTCCTGTGAAGACCATGGTCAAGCCATATTTGTCCGCCGCTTCGATAGACTCTTGGTCACGTACTGATCCACCTGGTTGGATGATGGCTTTGATACCTGCTTTGGCGATTTCTTCCACGTTATCCGCAAATGGGAAAAAGGCATCGGAAGCAAGGACAGCGCCGTCAAGACGGTCTTTGGCTTGTTCAATGGCAATACGGACGGAAGCCACACGATTGGTTTGACCGGGGCCAACACCGAGTGTCATATGGTTGTTGGTTACGATGATACCGTTTGATTTGACGTACTTGATAGCCTTCCAAGCGAACTCAAGAGCAGTCGCTTCTGTCTCAGTTGGCTGGCGTTTGGTCACCACTTGCCAGTCAACTGGGCTTTCCTTGACCACGTCTTGGTTTTGCACAAGAAGTCCACCGACCACGCCTGTGTATTCTGCCTCTACCTCACTAGCATCTTGAGCATCAAATGGCAAGGCAAGGATGCGCAAGTTTTTCTTTTTGTTGGTCAAAATGGCTAGCGCTTCATCCGTATAGCTCGGTGCGATGATGATCTCAAGGAAAACGCCGTGCATCTTCTCAGCAGTCGCAGCATCCACCTTACGATTGAGAACGACAATTCCACCAAAGATAGACACTGGGTCAGACTCATAAGCGTAATCCCAAGCAGTTTCGATGTCATCAGCTTGACCGATACCGCACGGATTCATGTGTTTCAAAGCCACCACTGTTGGACGGTCTTTGAAATCACGGATAATACGGATGGCCGCATCCGCATCACGAATGTTATTGAAGGACAATTCCTTACCGTTGAGCTGTTTCGCTGATGCAATCGAATAGTCAGTCGGCAAGGCTTTTTGGTAGAAATCGGCATCTTGTTGAGGGTTTTCACCGTAACGCATTGGTTGCTTAAGGTCGTAAGTCAAAGTGAGCTTTTCAGGTTTGCTTTCTCCGACTTGAGCTGTGAAGTATTCCGCAATCAAAGCATCATAAGCCGCAGTGTGACGGAAAACCTTGGCTGCCAAACGTTGACGAGTTTCATGAGTCGTTTCAGCATTTGCTGCCAATTCGTCCAAAATCACAGCATAGTCAGCAGGGTCTACCACAACTGTCACGCTGGCATGGTTTTTAGCTGCTGAACGAAGCATGGATGGCCCACCGATATCGATATTTTCAACTGCGTCAGCGTACGTCACGTCTGGTTTGAGGATTGTTTCCTTGAAAGGATAGAGGTTGACCACTACAAGGTCGATAAGCTCGATCTTATTGTCCTTAGCCGCCTCAAGGTGGCTATCCAAATCACGACGAGCCAAGAGGCCACCGTGGATATTTGGGTGAAGGGTCTTGACACGACCGTCCATCATTTCTGGGAAGCCCGTCACATCATCAATTGCAATGGTCTCCACACCAGCATTATCAAGGGTAACCTTTGTCCCACCTGTTGAGATGATATCCCAATCAAGTTTTTTAAGTTCTTGGGCAAATTCAACAATGCCCGCTTTGTCTGAGACACTGATTAAGGCGCGTTTAGTCATTTTATTTCCTTTCATTTACTTATCCAATAATTCTCTAATAACCTCTGGATACAACTTGTACTCTGCCTCATGAATACGAGCTTCAAAGCTTTCGATGGTATCATCAGCTAGACGTGGCACACGGACTTGTTTGATGACCTTGCCTGTATCCACACCTGAGTCCACCCAGTGAATGGTCACACCACTCTCAGCGACATCAGCTTTCCAAGCGTCCTCAATCCCATGAGCTCCTGGAAATTCTGGCAGGTAGGCCGGATGAATGTTGATAATTCGACCTTCATAAGCCGCCAATAAGGTTGGGCCGACGATTTTCATATAACCCGCCAAACAAACCAAGTCAATCTGGTGTTCTTCCAAGAGCTCGACAAGAGCTGCTTCGTAGTCCGCCTTGTTCTCAAACTCCTTGAGTTCAAAAGCATAGGACAGGACACCGAGCTTGTCTGCACGCTCGAGCACATAGGCGTCACGATGGTCTGAAAAGACAAACTCCACCGGAAATTCTTCGGCAATCACCTGAAAATTTGAGCCATTACCAGAGGCAAAAACCGCTATTTTTTTCATTTGATGATGACACTTTCGTTTTCTTTCTTAACAATGCGACCAATTTCATAGACTGGTTCATCCAGCAATTCTTTGACACGACCTACATTTTCAGGGCTAACTGCCAACATGAGTCCAACACCCATATTGAAGATTTCAAACATTTCTTCATGCTTGATTTCACCGTATTTTTCAAGAGCTTTGAAAATAGGGAGGACTGGAACCTTGTCTTCTTCAATTTCCGCAGCTAGGTCAGCCGCAAACATACGAGGGACATTCTCGATAAATCCACCACCAGTGATATGGGCAATACCGTTGACTAACTCTTCCTTGATGAGCGGTAGAACAGCTTTAACGTAGATACGAGTTGGTTCAAGAAGGACTTCCTTGAGTTTCTTGCCTTCCAATTCTGGCAAGACTTCCTCACCTGTGTAGTCGGCAAAAACACGACGCACGAGTGAGTAACCATTTGAGTGGATCCCACTTGAGGCAAGTCCGAGAAGAACATCGCCTTCAGACACCTTTGAGCCGTCAATGATTTGAGATTTTTCAGCCACACCTACTGCAAAACCAGCCAAGTCATAATCATCTGCGCCATACATACCAGGCATTTCAGCCGTTTCCCCACCGATGAGGGCAGCGCCTGCCTGCACACAACCTTCTGCCACACCAGCAACGACTTGTTCTAGCTTGGCTGGTTCATTCTTCCCTGTCGCTACGTAGTCAAGGAAGTAAAGAGGCTCAGCTCCTGCAGCGATGATATCATTGACACACATGGCCACACAGTCCTGCCCGATGGTATCGTGCTTGTCGTACTTGATAGCCAGCATGAGCTTGGTTCCGACACCGTCAGTCCCTGAAATCAAGACGGGCTCTTTGACACCTGTTTTTGAGAGGTCAAACATGCCACCGAAACCACCAAGAGCTCCCATGACACCCGCACGCTTCGTGCGAGCCACATGCTTTTTGATCCGCTCAACAACTTCATAACCCGCTTCAACATCTACACCCGACTGGGCGTACGCATTTTTATTTGCCATTTTATTTTTCCTTTTCTTTGAGAAGATTGCGACGTATTTTTAGATAAACAATTATTTTATCTAAAAATACTAGTCAGGGCTCTAGCTTTGATCCCATAGGGCAAAGCGTCTACTGACAAATGCTTTAGCTTTTAGTCAGTAGCGAGACGTGGAGCATAAGCATTTTTATTTGTCATCTTCTCTTCCTTTCCTTTCATGGAGAGTCTTTATCCGTCTATTTGTAAAAACTGGTCTTATCCCCTAAGCTTCTACGATATTCTTCTTCATAGTCGTAGAGAGGAGTTGGGTAGTCACCGTCAAAGTAAGCGACACAGAGACCACCATTCGGTGCATCTGTTTCAATCCCGATAGAGTTAATCAAGCCATCAATCGAAAGATAGGTCAGGCTATCCGCACCAATAATTTGGCAGGTTTCTTCAACTGTATGATTGGCCGCGATTAGTTCCTGACGAGTCTGGATATCAATCCCATAGAAACATGGATAAGCTAGCGCAGGACTTCCAATAGCAACGTGAACCTCGGACGCCCCCGCTTCTTTCAAAAGCTGAACGATGCGACGAGAGGTTGTCCCCCGAACAATGGAATCATCAATCATCACCACACGTTTGCCTTTGACAACACCTGAAACAGCTGACAGTTTCATCCGCACCCCTTGCTCCCGCAATTCTTGAGTCGGTTGGATAAAGGTGCGTTGGGTGTATTGGTTTTTGATGAGACCCATTTCATTTGGCAGACCAGATTCTTCTGCAAATCCCATAGCTGCGCTGAGTGAGGAATTTGGCACACCGACCACAATATCTGCTTCGTGCTTGAACTCACGCGCTAATTGGGCCCCCATACGTTTGCGAGCTGTATGGACGTTGACACCATGGATATTAGAGTCAGGACGGGCAAAATAAATATACTCCATAGAGCAAATCGCCAACTGGGTATCATTCGTATAGCTATCGTACTGAATCCCATTGTCATCTACGATTACAATCTCTCCTGGTTTTACATCGCGAATCCACTCAGCACCAATAACTTCAAAAGCACAGGTTTCTGACGAAACCACCACCGCTCCGTTTGCCATTTTCCCAATAGAAAGTGGACGAAAACCATTAGGATCAAGCGCAGCAATCAACTTGTCCTCAAACAGCAGGATATAAGCAAATCCACCTTTGACAAGGCTGAGCGCCTCTTTGATTTTGCCCATCAAGTTCGGATTGTGACTCCGACGAATGAGGTGAGCCAAGATTTCCGAGTCCGAAGTTGAACTGAAAATAGCTCCTCTTTGTTCCAATTCTTTCTTGAGCGATTCGGCATTGGTCAAGTTTCCGTTGTGAGCAAGTCCAAACTGCATATCATGAAAGCGAAAGAGGAAGGGCTGGATGTTGTCAACAGAAGCTTCGCCAGCAGTCGCGTAACGCACATGCCCAATCGCGCTCGTTCCAGTCAATTTATCCAAATTAGCTGGATTTCTGAATACTTCTGATAAAAGTCCCATATCACGATGACGCTTCAATTGTCCCAGATCATTGGAGAGGATTCCTGCCCCCTCCTGACCACGGTGCTGAAGACTGTGGAGACCAAAATAGGTCAATTTAGCAGCGTCTGGATGCCCCCAGATACCGAAAACACCACATTCTTCATTAAGAGATTTTACTTCGTATGTCATTTTTTATACCTTTTATTTCCCTGTGAAATAACACACAGCCGACGCGAACAGGTGCTGGTCTTTATTTCCTGGGATGTTTTGGAAGAGACCGTCTTCATAACGTTCTGAGTGTCCCATTTTACCGATGATTTGGCCGTTCTTGCTGGTAATTCCTTCGATGGCATTTACAGAACCATTCGGATTGTACTTAGAATCCATACTTGGTTTGCCGTCAAAGTCAACGTATTGACTGAAAATTTGTCCATTGTCACGGAGCTCAGCGAATTCCTCAGTCGTCACAACAAACTTCCCTTCACCGTGCGATACTGGAATGGCATGGATATCGTCCACTTGTACTCCAGCCAACCATGGTGAGTTGGTATTGGCAATCCGAGTTTCCACCATCTTGGCCACGTGCTGGTTGGCATCATTGTAGAAGAGGGTTGGGCTGGTACTGTTAGCATCTTCAAAGTTTCCATATGGAAGAAGACCTGATTTGACCAAGGCCTGGAATCCATTACAGATACCGATGATCAAACCACCACGAGCGATAAAGCTATCAATGGCTGCACGCACTTTTTCATTGAGCAAGATATTCACGATAAATTTAGCTGATCCATCCGGTTCATCCGCAGCTGAGAATCCACCTGCAAAGAAGAGAATGTTTGCCTTGCCGATATTGTCAACCATGGTTTCAACTGACTTGACAATGGCTTCTTCATTCAAGGTCACGAATGGCACCAAGTTGACTTCTGCACCTTCTTTTTCAAATGCCTTGGCTGAATCATATTCCGAGTTGGTTCCTGGGAATACTGGGATGTAAACCACCGGTTTTTCAATAGTTTCTTTGGCTTTGATGACTGCGTTAGAAGCGACAGCTGGCACTTCAGCCAATTCTTTAGATTGAGCAAATTCTGTTGGGTAAACTTCTTCCAGTTTCCCTTGGAAGGCACTGTCAAGTTTGTGTCCATCTAGCTTCACACCGTTGACAACGAGTGTAAAGTCTGCTTTCGTTTGTCCAATATTCTCTACTCCAGCGATTTCTTCAGGAGATGTGAAGACAAATCCGCCCAATTGAGCAGTCAAGGCTGTTTCAAGTTCAGGCAAGGTCACCTCTGCACCAATATGGTTCCCAAAAGTAGCAAGAGCCAAGCTTTCAAGGACACCACCATATTTAACAGCTGATGCAGATGTTACTTTGTGATCAGCTTGGATAGCTTCAAATTGAGCAAAATTAGACTTGATAAGATCAAAATCAATCTCTTGTGCCAAAGATTGACCTGGGATGTAGTAGATATTTTCACCAGCAGTCTTGAACTCAGGAGAGAGCACCTTACGGCTATCTGCCGTCGTCACCCCAAAGGCAACCAAGGTTGGCGGTACAGTCAATTCTTCAAAAGTACCAGACATAGAGTCCTTACCACCGATAGATGGCAAACCAAGCTGGATTTGTGCTTCGATAGAGCCTAGAAGAGCTGCTACTGGCTGACCAAAACGCTCAGCTTGCTTGTCCATTCGCTCAAAATACTCTTGGTATGAGAAGCGAGCCTTGGACCAGTTTGCACCAGCAGCTACCAAACGAGCAGTCGCTTCGATTACTGCATAGGCAGCGCCATGGTATGGAGACCATTCTGCTACATAAGGGTTAAAACCTTGAGCCATGACTGATGCAGTGTGAGTTACACCGTGTTGAACTGGCAATTTCTGCACAGATGCCTCAGTTGGTGTGAGTTGGTAGCGACCACCAAGTGGGTGATTGACCGTTGAACGACCGACCGAACAGTCAAAGATGGTTTGCAATCCTTTTTGACTCGCATGGTTGAGATCAGATAGAACCGCAAGGGTATCTGCTTCAAGTGTGTCAACGCTTGTTGTGCGTTCTTCTGGAAGTTTGACACCCTTGTCTACCACCTTGGCATCAACGACTACGCGCACACCGTTGGTATCAAGGAAACGACGTTCCAAGTCGACGATGGTTTCACCATTCCAGTGCATGACTAGATTTGGTTTTTCAGTCACTGTCGCAACCACAACAGCGTCAATATTTTCTTTGTTACATTCCGCAACGAAGGCATCTACGTCCTCAGGACGAACCACCACAGCCATCCGTTCTTGTGATTCAGAAATAGCAATTTCGGTACCGTTCAATCCTTGGTATTTAAGAGGAACCTTGTTGAGGTCGATTTCAAGACCGTCTGCCAATTCACCGATGGCTACACAGACACCACCAGCACCAAAGTCGTTGGATTTCTTGATAAGACGAGTGACATCACCATTACGGAAAAGACGTTGAATCTTGCGTTCTTCGATGGCATTCCCCTTTTGGACCTCAGCACCAGCAGTCTCTACAGACTCAACTGTTTGAACCTTAGAAGATCCCGTTGCACCACCGACACCATCACGCCCAGTCTTACCACCTAGCAAGATAATCACGTCACCGGCTTCCGGTTTTTCACGGACTACATTTTCCTTAGGAGCAGCACCAACAACGGCACCTAGCTCCATGCGTTTAGCCACAAACCCTGGGTGGAAGTATTCACGAACGTAAGTCGTCGCCAGACCAATCTGGTTACCATACGAAGAATAACCATGAGCCGCTGTCTTCGAAATGACTTGTTGTGGCAATTTACCAGCGCGAGTTTCCGAAATTGGAGCTGTAATATCACCAGCACCTGAGATACGCATAGCTTGGTAAACGTAGGAACGGCCTGACAATGGGTCACGAATGGCACCACCGATACAAGTAGCCGCGCCACCAAATGGTTCAATCTCAGTTGGGTGGTTGTGGGTTTCGTTTTTAAACATGAGGAGCCAAGGTTCCTTGACACCATCAACGTCCACTTCGATTTCAACCGAGCAGGCATTGATTTCGTCTGACACTTCCATGTCGTCCAAACGCCCATTAGCACGCTCATAACGACCAAAAATAGTCGCCATATCCATCAAGGTTTGTGGCTTTTCAGACCGACCTAGTTCATCACGCATGGCAATATACTTGTCATAAGTCGCCTGCAATTGCTTTTGGAATTTAGAAGCTGAGAAGTCAATGTTTTTCAACTCGGTCTCAAAAGTCGTGTGACGGCAGTGGTCAGACCAATAAGTATCCAACACCTTGAGCTCAGTCTCAGTTGGCACGCGCCCGATTGACTTGAAGTAGTCTTGGATAAAGAGCAAATCATCCACTTCCATGGCCATCCCTTGCTCGGCCTTGTAGCGAGCAAAGTCTTCTGCTGTATAGCTTTCAAAGAAGGTCAATTTAGGAATGGTCTTGTCTGACTCAGAAAATTCCTGCTTGGCAATGCCTGTCGTGATGTCCTTAAAACGAGAATCCACTGGATTGAGCAGGTAGTTCTTGACCGCTTCCAACTCAGTCACATCAATATCTTTATTAACCAAGTACAATTGTGCTGTGTTGACCGTCACGTCACTCGAACTTCCCAGCAAAAGCAAGGCTTCCTGTGAAGAAGCTGCACGCTGGTCAAACTGTCCTGGCAAACTTTCAATGGCAAAGAAAGCATAATTGGCAAGATCCGCCTGCACAGCCGCTTCATCCAAGACATGGTCTGTCACCTGCTCAGAGAAGATATGCTTCTCGGCGGGCGTAAACAAATCCTCTGACAAGCCAAAAACATCATAAACCTGCACGATTCGAATACTTTTTAAAGTTGACAATCCCAAGTTGTGCTGGAGCTCTCTCACCAAACTCTCTGACTTGACCTGAAAATCAGCCTTTTTTTCAACAAAAATACGTTTATTCATCAATTCTTATTCCTTTATTTCAGCTTTTGCAATGTTCACAAATGACCTTGAAGGTGCTATTTTAAACCCTGCAACTTTTCCCAGACAATCTCGTAAACATCAGTTAGTTCTCCCAATCCCCTACGGAAAACGTCCTTATCCATGTGGTTGCCATCTGCATCCCACAAACGGCAGTTATCTGGTGAAAATTCGTCTGCTAAGATAATCTTACCATCCTTGTCAAAACCGAACTCTAGCTTAAAGTCAATCAATTTAAGACCAATCTCAGCAAACCAAGCTTTCAAGAGCTCATTGATACGACGGGTTTCTTCCTTCAAGTAAACAATCTGCTGGTCATCCGCAATTTTTAGGAATTTCACATGCTCATCATTGATAAAGGGATCATCCAAATCATCATTTTTATAGTAAAATTCGACAATTGGAGTCTCAAATGCGATACCTTCTTCTACACCAAAACGTTTTGAAAAGGAACCAGCCGTGTAGTTGCGGAGTACAACTTCCAAAGGAATAATCTCCACCTTTTTATTGAGCTGTTCCGTATCCGAAAGCTTCTCCACAAAATGAGTCGCTACACCAGCCTCATTTAATTTCTCAAAAATAAAAGATGAAATCTGATTATTTAACACTCCCTTACCCGCAATCTGCTCCTTCTTGACACCGTTAAAAGCAGTCGCCTGGTCCTTGTAAGTTGAAATAATGAGATTTTCATCCTCAGTTGTATAGATATCCTTGGCTTTTCCCGAATAGATCAGTTGTTTTGACATTTTAAAGTTCGCCTTTCGTTTTACTTGAGCACATTCTACCACAAAAACATAAAAAATTCAAGTTTTTCACGAATAAATAACGTTCTCCTATTTTAAGCGTAAAGAAAAACTGCAAGATAAGCTCTTCTTACAGTTTTAAAATCATTTATCCTCTGAAAAACACGAATATTACCCTTTATTCAAAAATTGATCCCAAAAATAACGGAGATAGCTTTTCTTCCCTGTGATTAACGTCAAACGCCCTTCTGAACCATAGCGAAGACTTTCTGCCTGTTCAGCAGTCAGACTGGTCTCCGCCTCTATTTTAAAGAAATTGCCCTTTTCAGTCTTGGTAGCTGTCGCGTCAATATTCGTAATCGCAGAAACAAGAACGAGCTCTTTATTGGCATCCTTGCTTGTAGTGAAACGGACAGAATTACCGACCTTGAGCCTTGCAACATCTTTTGAACTGAGATAAGCCGTGAGTTTAGTTTTGCTTTCTTTTTCCAAGGATGGATAGAGTTGGGCTAGCAATGTCCCCTCTGCAACCATGGTAGAATCACTGGTTTCAGGATTAAGGTGAAGCACCCCATCCTCACTTGCTGTAATTTTTCCCTTGTCCAGCAGACCTCCTTGGACTTTCTTACCCGACTCTGCCTCCAAAATTTTCTGATCCAAAAGGGTTAATTCCTGACCGACTTTGACTAGGTGCTGAGACTTGAGGGATTCAAGTTGACTATCCAGTCCCGTTGCGTAGGCTTGTTGAGCTCCAGAACCCGCATACTGCACACGATAAGTAGCTAAACTAGACTCTAGCTGGGTAATTTGTGCATCCACCTGTGCAATAACTTGCGATTTAGCTTGCGGATCTTCTTCACCTTGGTTTTTATAGGTCTGATAAAATGAGTAGGCTATATTTTGACTATCCAGTTGAGCCCCTGTTTCAATCGCTGACTTAGCTGTTTTGTAATCTCGAATTTTATCCTGTGTTTGACTGATAAGGTTGCCGATCTCGGCCTGACTCTGACTTGTTGCCGCATTCTGCGAGGAGATGTTGGCATTTTGCTGCGAAACATTGCTCCTAAGACTACTAGCTTGGCTGAGATAGTCTCGAAACATTTCCTGATATCCAAACTTATCCGCCTCTGGAAATTGATCACTCCCCTCTTTCAAACTAGATTGCAAATATCCCAACTGCTTTTTTTGATCCTTTAACATCTCCAACTGATTGGCGTATGCTTCAGCTTGAACAGCTTCCGCCCCTTGCTGGTACTGAACGAGTAGATCCCCCTGCTTGACCAACTTGTTCTCTTCCAGATAATTTGCCACAATCCGTTGATTGCTAGTCGACTGGATATTGGCAATGACCCGACTAGGTTCGACAGTTGCTCTGGTAGACAAACTCATCTCCTTCTCTGCAAAAACTGAAAATCCTAGTAAAAACACGAACAGAAGTGACATAGGTAAAATCACCCTACTGGAAAAATTATGGTAACGACGATTATAAAACTCCGCACTTTCTAAAAATTCTGGTTTCATCTTCTCCTCTTTCTAGCTATTGACCAAATGGGCGTAAAATTCACCTCGGGCAAGCAAGTCTGCATGGTTGCCTTCTTCGACAATCTTGCCCTGATCCAAAACAACAACCTTTTCTGTTCGCTCAGCGATGGTCAAGCGATGGGCGATGAAAATCAAGGTCTTATCCAAAGCCATGAGATTATCCACAATCCGCTTCTCTGTCAAGATATCCAGACTGCTGGTCGCCTCGTCCAATATCAGAACAGGCGCATCCGTTAAAAGAGCACGCGCCAAAGCGATTCGTTGTCGTTGCCCCCCAGAAATACCTGCCCCATCCGAAGTCAATTCTGTCTGATAATTCAGTGGCATGCGCTCGATATCCTCCCGAATCTCTGCCAATTCAACTGCCCGTAAGATATCCTCCTGAGTCGTCCCCTCCTTGGCTCCAAGGAGCAGATTCTCCAAAATCGTTCCGTTAAAGACATAGGGCTGTTGAGGCAGATAGTTGATGTACTGGCGCAGGGCCTTTTTATCAATCTGATTAAGATTGACACCGCCCAGACTAATCTCTCCCTGACTTGGATCGTAGAAATTAACCATCATCTTGGCTAAGGTGGTCTTACCCGAACCTGAAATCCCCACGAAAGCCATCTTAGACCCTTGCGGAATAGTCAAATTGATATCCGACAAGACATCACGACCATAGCCATACTTATAGTGAACTTGCTTGAAGGTCATTTCTCCCTTCATCATACTCAGATCTTCTACCGTTTTCTTCTCCTCAAACTCCGAAGCTACTAGATACACCTCATTTAGACGGTTATTGGCGACCTGCGCTGTCTGAAGTTTGGTTTGTAGGTTGATGATATTTTCCAAGGGATTGGTAAAGTAAACAAGCAAGGTATTATAGGTAATCAGCTGGCCCAAACTCATTTTCCCATCCATAACAAGAATGGCTCCTAGCCAGAGAACGGCAACATTGAGCAGGAGCTGGGCAACTTTTTTCAGTGCCTTTTGCTGGCTTTCTGCCCGACTATAGGTAAAGGATTTTTTCAGATAAGCCACAAATTCCTTATCAATCTTTTGATAGCGTAAGCTTTCACTGGTCAAAGATTTAATAGTCTCAATACCGTTGATGTCCTCGATAATAGAAGAAGACAGAACCGCATTGGCTTCCATAGTGTCCCGATTCATCTTTTCAAAAGGCTTCATAAAGGCAAAGATAATCGCTGTATAAATGGGAAGTGCAAGCAGACTAATGAAAAAGAGCGTGATGTTCTGTGAAAATAGCACGAGCGAGATAATCAAAATCGTCGACACATCTAGGAAAATCGACAGAATGGTCGAAGCCAGCGCGTCGATGATACTGTTGGCATCTGTAAAACGAGACACGATTTCTCCTGTCCTGCGTGTCGCAAAAAAGGACATTGGCAGGTGAAAAACATGCTTGATGTAGGACAAAATCACATCAATTGACAGGCGTTGCCCCAGAACAAGTAAGAGGTATTCTTGCGCATAAGACAAAATCTGCTGGAGGATATAGACTATGACTAGTCCTATTGAGATAATGCCCAAGGTCGAACGCATCTGGTCTGGTACGTAACTGTCAATGATAGACTGCAGATAATAAGAGCCCACGATATTAATCAGGGTTACCAAGAGTGTTGCCAAAACGATATTAGCAATCAAACCCCGCTGTTTGAGCAAGATTGGCAAGAAGGATAGGAGTCCCTGTTTTTTCTCCTTATGGGGTTTATAGTCTGGAGACGGAGCCATAAAGAGACTGACTCCTGTCCATTCTTGCGCAAATCGCTCACGGGAAATCTTGGTCAGCTTGACACCAGGATCCGGATCAGCGATATGAATATGCTTTTTATCCTGACCTGTTACCACATAGTAGTGGAGCAATTTCCCTTCCTTGAGCACATGAGCCACAAAAGGAAAGGTCAAATCTGGCAAATCAAAGAGCGTCATATCCGCCTTGATAGCCCGCGTCTCAAACCCAATCTCCTCTGCCACCTTTACAAGTCCCAAAGCGGTCGTCCCATCCATGGTCGTCTTGGCTAACTCTCGTAGATGAGCCAAGGAATAATAACTACCATAGTAGCCAAATACCATGGCCAAGGAAGCCACGCCACAATCCATCTGATCCACTTGGGGACGATAGTGCCTTTTCCCAAATTTCATATCCATCTCCTTTTTTCTAATAATCTCTTAAAACTTTGTAAGATTATTTTAACCAAACAAGGATAAAAACAGGAGAATATTCCCAAATAAACTATTTTTACGCCTAAAACGCACTTTCAAAAGCATAAACTATCATTTAAATGTAAAAAGCAGAACAAAAGTTCTGCCTGCTTAAAGTAACCGTTAAAAAATGAATGTCCAGAAATAAACTATTCTGAAATGATATTTCTATAAAGTAAGATAAATGTCATCAAGGATGATGGAATCCTAGGTATGTCAAAACATTCAAACCACGTAGGTAGATTTATTTTGTTTATATTAGCCACCTCTCGCTGCTGACTGATAACCATTATAGGCACCCCAAGCTAGGAGTCCGAGAGAAACAATTCCTCCACCAACGAAAAGTAGCACTCCCCCACCATCTACTTCTTGTAGTTCAAGATCGTTTAAAGTTGGATAGTTTTGTTCCAACGTTTGTAAATTTAACATAATTCCTCCTTCATTATACTAATAAAAATTAATGTTCTTTCAACATACCCACAATAATCATTAATACACTCAAGAAAAACGCAGATAGCAGTCCTTTAGTAGTACTATTAAAAAAAGGTCTGTTAAAAACAAAATAATTATATGCAGATAATCCTAAACCAATAGCAGTTACTACTATTGTAATAACGAATAGTATAATCCAAAATGTTTTTTTGCTCATATTTATCAAAAATTATGGATGAGTAATATAATAGAATGTTTTACCAGCAGCTTCGCCAACTTGGTAAATTCCCCAACCAATTGCAATACCTACAGAGACCATCTCCCAAGCAATCCCCCCATTCACATCCGTCAACTCTTCTTCTGTAAGAGCTACAAAGTTCTGTTCCATGTTGTCAAAATTTGTCATCTTTTTTCTCCTTTATTTTTAGTTTATGGTTTCTAGGCTTTAAACCATTTTAAAAACCAGATTGGATAAATTACTGAAATCATTTTCTTCTCTCCTTCCCTTTTTCCTTATCTGTCTATTCGAAAAACAATTCGAAAATGAACAATTTATTCATATTTATTTTAAAAACCACTTAATGAACCATGGATAAAAACCGGTCACATACATAAACATTCCTCCTTTTTCTTTCTCATCTCTTTATTCGCAATTTCTACTAAAAGTTTCTCTTTTTTCCGCAAATAAAAAAACAACATGACTTGCATGTTGCTTTTGGCTATTTTTTATCTTTAATAATTGCTACTACATCCGCTACACTTTGAAGTTGATCGATTTCCTCATCAGTGATTTCGATACCAAATTCATCTTCTAGTGTCAAGACAAACTCCATCAAATCCACTGAGTCCGCATCTAGATCGTCTTTCAAACTCAAGGCCTCTGTTACGGCAAAGTCTTCTCCCTGTCGCTCTTGGATAATGGTTACAATACGGTCAAAAATTTCTTTTTCTGTCATCTTTTTTATTCTCCTGAAAATTCACGCGCAGTTTGAGCAACTACGTCTGTTTCTAGCATGGTACGAATCTGACGAATCGTACTGTACACAGCATTGGCATCACTTGAGCCATGAGTTTTTACAACTGGCGCCTTGACGCCAAACAAGACTGCTCCTCCAACATCTGAATAGTTGAGCTGTGTCTTCAACCCCTTAAGACTATCCTTGAGAAGTAGAGCACCTAGCTTCGCTCGAAGACCACCACCTGTAATAGCTGTCTTGAGCAAGCCCATAATTCCCATGGCTGTCCCTTCAATGGATTTGAGAACAGCGTTTCCCGTGAAACCATCTGTTACGACAACATCCGCAACGCCATTCATCAGATCACGCGCTTCCACGTTTCCGACAAAGTTCAAACTTTCATCAGCTACTAACAAATCGTATGTTTCCTTACGAAGCGGATCTCCCTTGCTGCTTTCTGTTCCATTGTTGAGCAAACCAACACGTGGTTTCGAAATTCCACGAACATTTTTCGCATAGAAGGAACCTAGGACAGCGTATTGATGGAGGTGCTGGGCTGTATTTTCCGCATTGGCTCCAAGGTCTAGCATGTCAAACCCTTTTCCATCAATGGTCGGCAAGGTAGACATGAGTCCTGGACGATCGATATTTTTGATACGACCCACAATGAAGAATCCTGCAGCCAACAAGGCACCTGTGTTACCAGCAGAGAGGACAGCGTCTGCTTCTCCCTCTTTAACAGCCTTAGCTGCCAATACCATGCTGGCATTTTTCTTCTTACGGATAGCTTTTGTCGGCTCATCGTCTGAGTTGATTTTCTCATCCGTATGGATAATGCTGACGCGCTCTGTCGCTGTTAGATATTGCTTGATCTTGCTTTCATCTCCGTAGAGTTGAATCTCAATATCTGAAAAGTCAGCTAGGGCTTGATTGACACCCTCAACGATGGCTTGAGGTGCGTAATCGCCCCCCATAGCATCTACTGCGATTTTTTTCATTTGTTTTCCTCTTTTAGTAATTGTCCCCAGTCTGCTAGGGAATCAATGAATTTTTTTGATTTTAGGTGAATCCCAACGTACTCTTCATAGAGTTGATCCATAAACTTGCGCAAGTCTTGCTTGATTTCAGGCTTGAGTGAAATGGTTTCCAAGGTCTCAAAATCAATGGCTTGAAATTGATTGAGCAAATAAGGGATGTTGGGATTTAAATGGCAACGTTTCTCGTCCTCATGATAATGATCTGGACAGAGGCAAGCTCCATATTTGAAAGAAAAGTCAAAGGCCTGACCAACCCGATGGCAAAAGACACACTCATTAAAATTAAGGCTGATTCCAAATCGAGTCAAGATTTGAATTTCAAAAATATTGGTTAAAACCTGATAATCTATCCCTGCTTCCATCAACTCCAGAGTCTTCCTCAAGAAAGCAAACAAGGGAGCATCCTGCTGATTATCCTGCAAACTAGCGTCTGCAAGAGCAGCCACATAGGTTGCATAGGCCATGACAAAGAGATCACTATTAATCTTGGGAAAGGTCATCACCTCGTGATAGTCCTCAATGTAGCTAAGTCCATCATCATTGATACGCAAGAGAAATCGTGCCAACACCAAGGGCTGAATAACAGGAGCTAGTTTGGACTGACCAGCGTGTTTGACGAAAAACATGCGCTTGCCCGCCTGCTCGGTAAAAATTTTGACTAGCTTGTCATCCTCACGAAAGTTACGATTGTAGAGCACCAAGCCTTGACTCGTGATAGACTGAATCATGCTTCTCTCATGTACTCCTCAAGTCGTCTCATGGCTTCTCTGATCGTTTCCATGCTGGCTGCATAAGACAGACGCACATAGCCTTCTCCGTAACGCCCAAAGGCTGCACCAGGGATAAAGGCAACAGCCTTCTTATAGGCAAAATCCTTCAGAAAAGCAAAGGAGTCTTGATTGTAACCTGCTGGAATCTTAGCAAATATATAGAAGGCCCCATCTGGTTTGATAATCTCAAAACCAAGAGCAGTCATCTTTTCGATGATATAATCTCGACGCTGAATGTACTCCTTCTTCATAGGCTCGGCGTCGTTTTTACCAGCGGTCAAAGCCTCCACTGCAGCATGTTGAGCCATAGTATTTGCGGCAGTAACCAAATATTGGTGACTCTTGATTAACTGAGCTGTGAAAGTTGCAGGAGCAAAGATAAAGCCTAAACGCCAACCAGTCATAGCATGCGATTTAGATAAACCATTGATAATAATAGTCTGGTCTCTCAGCATAGTTCCCAAAGATACATGGGCTTCGCCTGTATAGGTTAATTCTGAGTAAACCTCATCACAGACAACAAAAATCTCATACTTGCGTAAAATGTCTGCCAAGGCTTCCAACTGCTCCCGACTATAGGTAATTCCTGTCGGATTAGCTGGATAGTTGAGAATGACAGCTTTGAGCTTGTCCCCTTGCTCCAAAATGGCCTTTTCCAACATCTCAGGAGTCAAGACAAAACCATTTTCAGTTGTATCAATCTCGACAATCTCTGCCCCAACCAGATTGACAATCGGTTCATAGCCTGGATAGGCAGGAGCTGGCAAGAGCACCTTGTCCCCCTCTTCCAAAATAGCTGTCAAAGTAGCAGATAAAGCCTCTGTCGCCCCAATTGTAACCAAAATTTCATTTTCAGGATTATAATCTAGCTGGTATTTTTCTTTTACAAAGTCGCTAGCAGCCTGGCGCAAGGTCAGTAAACCGCTCATCCCTGTATAGTAGGATTGGTTCTGGTCAATGGCCCGCTTGGCTGCCTCCTTGATATGATCTGGCGTTGTAAAATCAGGTTCCCCCAAGGTCAAACGCAAGACCCCAGGAATCTCTGTAATTGCCTGGTCAAACTGGCGAATCAAGGAAACTTGAATCTTGTCTAACTGTTTATTAAAGCGTTTGGTTAAGTCCATAGATATCCCCCTTGCTTACAGAACATAGTACTATTATACTACAAAAGCTTCCTGACCGCAAAATCCATCTGAAACCCGCATTTTTCACTTTCTGTTTTACTTTTCTTCTCGACAGGACTATAATAATAAGTGCTTATTTTCGGAGGTTTATATGTCATTTTTATCAAAAAATGGAGCAGGAATCTTGGCCTGCCTTCTCATTTCTATCGTATCTTGGTTCCTGGGAGGATTTTTCCCCGTGGTGGGTGCACCTGTCTTTGCAATTTTTGCTGGAATGCTCCTCCACCCCTGGCTCTCACCCTACAAACAACTAGATGCAGGTTTGACCTTTAGTTCAAAGAAATTGCTCCAGTATGCCGTTATCTTACTCGGTTTTGGTCTCAATATCTCGCAAGTCTTCGCAGTTGGACAATCTTCACTCCCTGTCATCCTTTCCACCATTTCGATTTCCTTGATTGTTGCCTACCTCTTCCAGCGTTTCTTTGCGCTAGACACAAAACTGGCTACCTTGATTGGAGTGGGGTCTTCTATCTGTGGTGGCTCTGCCATTGCTGCGACAGCGCCCGTTATCCATGCCAAGGAAAAAGAAGTTGCCCAATCCATCTCCGTTATCTTTTTCTTCAATGTCTTGGCTGCGCTCATCTTTCCAACTCTAGGAACCTGGCTTCACTTATCAAATGAAGGCTTCGCCCTCTTTGCAGGAACTGCGGTCAATGACACTTCCTCTGTAACGGCTACCGCCAGCTCCTGGGACAGTCTTTACCAAACCAATACCCTTGAGTCTGCAACCATTGTGAAACTCACACGCACCCTTGCCATTATTCCTATCACGCTCTTTCTCTCCTATTGGCAAAGCCGCCAACAAAAAAATAAACAAGGCGTACAACTGAAAAAAGTTTTCCCACTTTTTATCCTTTATTTTATCCTGGCCTCTCTCTTAACGACTCTCCTTACCTCTCTCGGTGTGTCTAGTAGCTTCTTTACCCCTCTCAAACAACTCTCCAAATTCCTCATTATCATGGCTATGAGTGCCATCGGTCTCAAAACAAATCTAGTAGCCATGGTCAGATCCAGCGGTAAATCCATTCTTCTTGGAGCCCTTTGCTGGATTGCCATCATCCTCACCAGTCTTGGCATGCAAGCATTGATTGGTACTTTATAAAATAAAAAGGTAGCCCATGGCTACCTTTTTATTGTTCAAGAATTAAACGTGTATGTTCTCTTTTGATGCAACGATTCATCACGATGTCATCGCATCCTCCAGCACGCAAGATTTCTTCCGCTTCTAGACTTTCAAGTCCCAGTTGTGCCCAAAAAATCTTGGCATCAGCCTTGAGAAAATCACGCGCCACATCTGGTAAAAACTCGCTACGTCGGTATACATTGACGATATCTACAGGAAAAGGAATCTCAGCTAGACTCGCATAAGCCTTCTCTCCCAAGATTTCCCCACCTGCAGCCTTGGGATTAACTGGAATGATTTTATAGCCCCGAGCCTGCATTTCCTTAGTCACTCGATTGCTAGTTGTTTCTTCACGATCGGACAAACCCACTACCGCTAACGTTTTACTGGTTGTAAGATACTGACGGATCACACCATCACTTGGATTGATAAATTCTTGGCTCATAGAAATCCTCCTTTTTTCTCAGTATAGCATATTTTGAAAAGGCTTGCAGATTTTGACTATAAAAATCTCCTAGCAAGAAAAGAAACCTGCTAGGAGTTCTGTCTACTTCAAGTGAAAGATTAAATCTTTTTCTCAATACAAAATAGGGGAGAAAGAGGACGTTTTTCGTGGATACGGATAATGGCATCGCCAAGAAGATGAGCAATCGAAATTTGTTCAATCTTATCAATCAAACGCTCCTCTGGTAGGTAGATCGTATCCAAAACAACCAATTTCTTAATAGCTGATTTTTGGATATTGTCCATAGCTGGTCCTGAAAGAACTGGGTGCGTACAGCTTGCGTAAACCTCAACAGCACCTGCTTCAGCAAGAGCATCCGCCGCATGACAAATAGTTCCAGCTGTATCGATCATATCGTCAATCAAAATACAAGTCTTACCTTCTACCTTACCAATGATGTTCATCACTTCACTGGTATTCATCTTGTCTACACTACGGCGTTTGTCAATAATCGCAATCGGAGTTTTCAAAAACTCTGCCAATTTACGAGCACGAGTCACCCCACCATGGTCTGGGCTGACAACCACGTAGTCAGAGCCAACCATGCCACGACGTTCAAAATAGTCCGCAATCAAGGGAGCACCCATCAAGTGATCTACAGGAATATCAAAGAATCCCTGAATCTGTGCAGCGTGCAAATCAATCGTCAACAAACGATCTACCCCAGCAACTTCTAGCATGTTTGCAACGAGTTTTGCTGTGATTGGCTCACGCGCGCGCGCTTTTCTATCCTGACGTGCATAGCCATAGTAAGGCATAACAACATTGACAGATTCTGCACTAGCACGCTTCAATGCGTCCACCATAATCAAAATTTCAAGTAAATTATCATTTACAGGTGAACTAGTTGATTGTAGGATAAAGACGTGTTTCCCACGGATTGATTCTTCGATGTTGACCTGAATCTCTCCGTCTGAAAATTGGCGAACAGTCGATTTCCCCAACTCTATCCCAATTTCTTGCGCCACACGCTCTGCCAATTCTCTATTAGAAGAAAGGGCAAACAGCTTTAAATCAGAAAAAGACATGATTTCCTCCGGTATTTATGTATCACTTGTTTTTACACAACATTTTCCATCTACCATTGTAGCGCTTTTTCCTTTATTTTTCAATCAAAAATAAAACAAGAGTAAACATTTATACCCTTGTTTTATACTATTTTATATTAGCTATATTAAATCTGAAAATCCTACATTTTAACAATCGATTTTATGATAGGATGAGATTTTTTCGAGGCAAAGTTAGTATACTTCTCTCATACTTCCTGTATCCACATCATAGACAGCACCTGAAATAACCACATCATCAGGAATCAGTGGAGATTCTCGAAGCAATTGCATATCCTCTCTCACACTCTCTTCCACATCCTGGAATGGTAAAAAATCTTGATCAGACACATCGACTCCGAGCTCGTGTTTCAAATGTTCATGAAAACTTTCATTTTGAAAGGTTTGAGCTCCACAATCTGTATGGTGAAGCACCACAATCTCTCTTGTCCCCATTTGTTGCTGGGAAATCACCAGTGAACGAATCATGTCCTCAGTTACTCGACCACCCGCATTCCGCAAGATATGAGCATCCCCAAGGGCCAAACCTAGAGCTTGCGCAACGTGTAGACGTGAGTCCATACAGGTCACGATAGCTACTCTGGTTTTGGGTTTAAGTGGCAGATTTAACTGCCCATGTAGGGCAACATAAGCCTGATTGGCTTGCATAAACTGTTCAAAATACGACACGATTCCCTCCTGAAAAATTTGATAATCAAATATTTCTCCTATCTTATCATTTTTAAGAGGATTTGTCACGGATTATGCAAAGACCTTTTTCAAAACTTCTTGAATCGTTGTCACACCAATGACTTCAATTTCCTTGGGTGGAGTGATTCCTGTCAAGGAATTCTTGGGTACATAAATCTTGGTAAAGCCCAGTTTTGCCGCTTCATTTATGCGTTGTTCGATGCGATTCACGCGCCGAATTTCTCCGGTCAAGCCCAGTTCACCCACAAAACATTCCTGAGGATTGGTAGGCTTGTCCTTGTAACTAGAGGCAATAGCCACTGCAACGGCTAAGTCAATGGCAGGCTCATCCAATTTGACGCCACCAGCAGATTTGAGATAAGCATCCTGATTTTGCAAAAGAAGCCCTGCTCGTTTTTCCAAAACAGCCATAATCAGACTCGCACGATTGAAATCAAGACCTGTCGTTGTGCGCTTAGCATTTCCAAACATGGTTGGTGTTACCAAAGCCTGAACCTCCGCCAAAATCGGACGGGTTCCTTCCATAGTCACCACAATTGATGAACCAGTCGCTCCGTCCAAACGCTCTTCTAGGAAAACTTGACTCGGATTGAGCACCTCAACCAATCCACCTGACTGCATCTCAAAAATCCCAATCTCATTAGTGGAACCAAAACGGTTTTTGACCGCTCGTAAGATTCGGAAGGTATGGTGACGCTCCCCTTCAAAGTAAAGCACTGTATCTACCATATGCTCCAACATACGAGGACCAGCCAGAGTACCTTCCTTGGTCACATGCCCTACGATAAAGATGGCAATGTTATTAGTCTTGGCTAGCTGCATGAGTTCAGCTGTCACCTCTCGCACTTGAGACACAGATCCTTGCACCCCTGAAATCTCAGGAGACATAATAGTCTGGATAGAGTCGATGATGAGAAAGTCAGGTTGGATACGCTCTACCTCAGCTCGAACGCTCTGCATATTGGTCTCTGCATAGAGATAAAACTCGCTATCGATATCTCCCAAACGCTCTGCTCGTAACTTAATCTGCTGGGCAGACTCCTCCCCACTGACATAGAGAACCGTACCCACTTGAGACAACTGGGTTGATACTTGTAAGAGAAGGGTTGATTTCCCAATCCCTGGGTCCCCACCGATAAGGACGAGACTCCCTGGCACCACTCCACTTCCAAGTACACGGTTGAATTCCTCCATCTCTGTCTTGGTTCGATTGACATTTATGGAAGTCACCTCAGCCAGTTTCATAGGCTTGGTTTTCTCACCTGTCAAGGACACACGCGCATTCTTGACCTCAGCAACCTCAACTTCCTCGACAAAAGAAGACCAAGACCCACAGTTTGGACAACGCCCTAGATATTTGGGTGAGTTATAAGCACAATTTTGACAAATAAAAGTTGATTTTTTTTTAGCTATGATGATTCTCCTTCTACTGCGACTCCTATAGAGCGCCACTTATACAATGTATTTTGAAATTTCTTCTGGTTGACAACTCCGACAGCAGACAAATCGACGGAAACCTGATAATTCTCCTTGACAGCTGCCAAAACGGAAGCCTTGACACAGCCATTGCCATCTACCCCTATAAACTCTATGCTTTTAGCACCGTTTCCCTCTAAAAAATCTTTTAAATCTGGATTAGTAAAGCAAGAAGCCCGACGCTTCTCAAAGATACGAGAAGATACAAGCAGCAAGCCGGTCGCAAATTTCTTCTTTCTATCTTTTCTCTCCCAGAAAAAACGATTGAGAATATAGATAACTCGGTCACTGGGATAAGCAGCAATTTTGTCATTTACAGCTGCAGTCAGTTCTTCATGATATGCTTTTCCTACAGCAACGTAATCTGACTGCATGTCTACAACTAATAAATAGTCTGCCATTTTATTCCTCTATTTCCCAGTTGACCCAAATCCACCAGTTCGCACGCCGTCTGCCTCATCTCCATCTACGATTAAAAATGGTGCAAAGACAGCCTGGACCACACGTTCTCCAACTTCGAGGACGACTTCCTGTTCAGTAATGTTTTTCATCTGCGCAAAGATATGGCCTTCGTTCCCAGGATTTCCATAATAATCCCCATCAATGACCCCAACTGAGTTAATCAAGACCAAGCCCTTCTTGCGAGGGTTTGATGAACGGTCATAGAGATAGAGCACTTCTGTCGGCTGCATATAAGCCTTAACCCCTGTCGGAACCAAGACAATCTCTCCTGGAGCAATCACAGTGCGTTCCGCAACCTTTAAGTCGTAACCAGCTGCGTGAGCTGTCTCTCGCTTCGGTAACAAATTTTCGTCTGTAAAACTCGAAACCAATTCAAAACCACGAATTTTCATATTTTTCTCTTTTCTATAATCATTTATTCTAGGCTATTTTATCTTATTTATTCGAAAAAAGCACGAAAAAAGAGCACACAATTCACATCGCTTAGGGCTGCTGGATTCCTCCCCTGACCCGCTTCACGCAGAACTGTTGCTCCACTATTCATTATACCACATTCCCCTCTGTTTTTAAAGAGAAATTATTTTTTCCGTCGATTTCGGAAAAAGTCCTGCATAATCGCTGCACAATCATCTTCCAAAATTCCCGTTTCCACCTCTACACGATGATTGAGACGCTCATCTGTCAAAATATCGTACAAACTTCCAGCTGCACCAAATTTCTGGTTTTTAGCCCCATAGACTACGTTTGGAATACGGGCAAGTCCAATGGCCCCGCTACACATGACACAAGGCTCAATGGTCACAAAAAGCGTACAATCCAGCAGTCGCCAACTCTCTTCACTCACATTCGCATTCTCTATAGCCATGATTTCTGCATGCATGACCGCCCGTTGCAACTCCTCGCGCGCATTATGCCCCCTACCAATGATTTCTCCATCCTTGACAATCACACAACCAATTGGAATTTCATCGTGTTCTAAGGCAATCTCAGCCTCTCTCAAAGCCTCTCTCATAAAGGCTTCTTTTTCTTCAACTGTATAATTCATCGTTCTTCTCTTTTCCTACTTGTCGATTTTATTATTATATCATGATTCTCAACACAAAAAAAGCCACCGAATGCGGTGACTTAATAGGGAGATTATTATGAAAAAGAAAAGTTTAGGATATTTGTTACAACAAGTTAGGAGGTCTTCTTGTAACTGTCTATAGTATACCCAACCTGTCTTAAACTAATCTTAAAAATCTCCTATGACCAAACACTTTCTAAAATATTAGTTTGTTCACGACCGGGACCTACTGAGAAAGTTGAGATACGAACACCAACCAACTCGCTTACACGACGAACATAGTTACGTGCATTCTCAGGAAGGTCTTCTAAATTACGGACTCCAGTGATGTCTTCTGACCAACCTGGCAATTCCTCGTAGATTGGCTTGCAACGTTTCAACTGCTCAAGACTAGCAGGATAGTAATCAATACGTTGACCATCAAGATCATAGGCCACACAGATTTTCACAATATCCAAACCACTCAAAACATCGATAGAGTTCAATGAAAGATTGGTAATCCCAGATACACGGCGGCTGTGACGCATCACAACTGAGTCAAACCAACCCACACGACGTGGACGACCAGTTGTTGTACCGTATTCATGACCTACTTCACGGATGCGATCTCCCACTTCATCAAATAATTCAGTTGGGAAAGGTCCGTCTCCTACACGACTTGTGTAGGCTTTACATACACCTACAACCTTGTCAATCTTACTTGGGCCAACACCAGACCCAATCGTCACACCACCAGCGACAGGGTTTGACGACGTAACAAATGGATAAGTTCCTTGGTCAATGTCCAACATGACACCTTGAGCACCTTCAAACAGTACACGTTTGCCATTATCAAGCGCATCGTTCAAGATAACAGATGTATCTGTCACATACTGCTTGATTTGTTGGCCATACTCGTAGTACTCTTCAAAAATATCATCAATTGAAATAGGAGTACTGTCATATAATTTTTCAAACAGACGATTCTTCTCCGCAAGATTGCGTTCCAAACGCTCACGAAAAATTTCTTTATCCAAAAGATCTGCAATACGAATTCCAACACGAGCAGCTTTATCCATATAGGCTGGACCGATTCCCTTGATTGTAGTACCAATTTTATTGTCGCCCTTAGCTTCCTCTTGCAAACTGTCTAATTCAATGTGATATGGTAAAATGACATGCGCACGATCCGAAATGCGCAAATTATCTGTTGTCACACCTTCTTCATGAAGATAATTCAACTCTTTTACTAGAGATTTAGGGTTTACAACCATCCCATTCCCAATAACAGAGATTTTTTCAGGAAAGAAAATTCCAGATGGAATCAAGTGCAACTTAAATTTCTTACCATCAATCACAATCGTGTGACCAGCATTATCACCACCTTGATAACGAGCAATTACCTCTGCATTAGCTGAAAGAAAATCTGTAATTTTCCCTTTACCTTCATCACCCCACTGGGTACCTACAACAACAACTGAAGTCATAATAAAATTCGTCTGAGCTACTAGCAGCTCGTCCTTTCTCATATACATGGCAGGAATTTCACCCGCAATTATATCTTACAATTTATTATAAGAAAAAAACACTATTTTATCAAGAAGAAACAGTAGAAAAGATTTGGAAATTCTCTCATTTCTAAATACAGAAGCCTTTTATTATAAGCTAATTCTATATTTTTTAAAAACTAGCTACAACTATCGTTCGTAATTATGATATAGATGCTTCCTATTGGATAAGAGTTGTACCACCTTGCAGGAATTTATCTAGATATAGACGATAAGCTGTTTTAAAGTGATATAGTGAAAAGTCCCTATCACTTTTTATTTTAAATCGGATTAAGTAATATAGTAAAAAACGAAGATGAAGTGATTCCCACTCTGAACAACTCTGGCCTAAAGAGGCATATTCTTGTTCAACTAGTTTCAAAAAGACAAATGCTCGATCATAAAATTTTTGAATCATATAAAAATTCCCTTTCTTATTAGTAACACTAGTCTAACAAAAAAAAGAACTAAAAAAGCTTCAAATCCTATAAAAGAAGAATTTAAAGCTAAACGAACTGAAAATAAAATAAAGAGGTAATTACAGATTTAAAAATTAAAATTTGAAATTTCAACAATCCACTATATTTATAAATAAAAAAACGCTCAATTGAACGTTTCAATCTATACTCCGCCAGTAGGACTCGAACCTACGACATCATGATTAACAGTCATGCGCTACTACCAACTGAGCTATGGCGGATAAAA
>NZ_KV832114.1:0-614 GCF_001837335.1 Streptococcus sp. HMSC066F01 | reverse complement strand
AACCATTCGAAACAACACAGCTCTAAAACTGCGCCCACGCTATATATATCTTTTTTTGGGTTTTGGAACCATTCGAAACAACACAGCTCTAAAACCCTTATTGTGGTACTCCGCCTAGTGGTTTCGTTTTGGAACCATTCGAAACAACACAGCTCTAAAACAAGATGTAGAAATAATTGACTATTTCTTTGGTTTTGGAACCATTCGAAACAACACAGCTCTAAAACAATGGTTTGATAACCGTAGTATAAAAGAACGTTTTGGAACCATTCGAAACAACACAGCTCTAAAACGATATGGTACTGTCGCGTGATTGATGCGTGGTTTTGGAACCATTCGAAACAACACAGCTCTAAAACCTCAGGCTCCACTTTGAACGACTCTTTATCGTTTTGGAACCATTCGAAACAACACAGCTCTAAAACTACACGCTGTAATAATCGTCGTTAGGACGGGTTTTGGAACCATTCGAAACAACACAGCTCTAAAACCACACGAACGATAAAAGCGATAAAATAGGGGTTTTGGAACCATTCGAAACAACACAGCTCTAAAACTAATTTTGTGATAGGTGGGCGAGGTATCGGGTTTTGGAACCATTCGAAACAACACAG
>NZ_KV832113.1:0-236 GCF_001837335.1 Streptococcus sp. HMSC066F01 | reverse complement strand
CCTGTTAGCGAGAAACCAACAGACGCTCCTGTAAATGAAGTTCCAAGTCTAGAGGTTGAAGAAAAAGATGTTACCACAACGGTAGCAGAACCCTACACTCGAGAACGAGTAGAGAGTGATAGCTTGCCAGTTGGCCAGACCAAGATAACCCAAGCTGGTCAAGATGGAGTGCGTACGATCGTCACCCGTCAGTACATGGTAGATGGAAAAGTAGAGAGAAGCCAGGAAATCTCTAA
>NZ_KV832112.1:0-344 GCF_001837335.1 Streptococcus sp. HMSC066F01 | reverse complement strand
TTTTACCTTACAGTGCTAGGAACCGTAACCAAAGATTATACTTGAGTATATCGAGGTAGGGTGACAAAAGTAAAAAAGCTCTCTGAATATCAGAGAGCTTGATTTGAGCTCGGGCTAAAATCCTAGTGAAAAAGATGAAACTCCTTGTGTTCATCGAACACTGTTTCCTTTCCCTATTTTCATACGGATTTTTAACGCCCTTAGCATCATGATTCTTGCCGGATAAACCGTTTATAGACTAGGCGATGAGCCGAAGATTGTATAAAAATTTTAGTGAAACAAAAAATCTCCCCGAAGGGAGATGATCTGGTTTATTTTACCTTACAGTGCTAGGAACCGTAACC
>NZ_KV832111.1:0-473 GCF_001837335.1 Streptococcus sp. HMSC066F01 | reverse complement strand
TCACTGGGACTTCGTTCGAATCCTTGTGCACTCCTGGTTTATGTGGGAAGCTTGCGTCGTAAGAAGCCTTATTCGGAATCTGTGTACGGCCGTCTTCCTTCACATATGCGGACAAGTTCGCGCCAGCTTTGATCTTGGCGTCGAATGTTAATTCAACGGCTTGACCGCCATTGGCTTTCACTTGGTCTTCTGTAAGCGTCAAGGTAATGGTTTGACCTTCTACCTTGATTTGACTTGCGTCAAGGGCTTGACCATTCAATTTAGCACTTGAAGTTCCTGCGAATTCAAGAACGTCCACTAGGGTATCTGTGACTGAGAAGGCTGTCGCATCTTGCGCTACTGTTGTTTTCACATTGTATGTGAAGACTTCATCACGTTTTGCGAGAGTTTCTTCTGCCTTGCCATTCACATCTTTCTTGATTTCTGGCTCGTCTGGTGTTGGAGGCGTCACTGGGACTTCGTTCGAATCCTTG
>NZ_KV832110.1:17819-40833 GCF_001837335.1 Streptococcus sp. HMSC066F01 | reverse complement strand
ACTTTTCCGCCTTTGTCAAGGACTTTTTTCAGTGAATTTAATTTTTTCTTTTCTTCACTAACTTAACTACTGCTTCTGTTCGTGCAGTGTGGGGAAACATATCGACTGACTGGATATACTGGAGATCATAAACTTTTACCAGCTTAACCAAATCTCGCGCCAAGGTCGAAACATTGCAAGAAACATAGACCATTTTGTCTGGAACATAGGTCAGAATGGTATCCAGTAGCTTATCATCTAAGCCTGTACGAGGAGGATCGACTATCAATGCATCCGCTCGGTAGCCTTCTTTATACCAGCGTGGAATAATCTCTTCAGCTGTTCCCGCTTCGTAATGGGTATTGTCAAACCCCATTCTCTGAGCATTTCTCTTGGCATCTTCTATGGCTTCCGGAATAATGTCCATTCCTCTGAGACTCTTGACCTTATTTGCGAAGGCAAATCCGATCGTCCCAACACCGCAATATGCATCGATTAGATGATCCTCTTTGCTGACATCCAGAGCTTTAACTGCTTCTTCATAGAGAATTTCGGTCTGCTCAGGATTGAGCTGATAGAATGCTCGAGGGGAGAGAGAAAACTCATAGTCGAGTACTCCTTCTTGGATACTCTCTTGGCCCCAGATAATTTCCGTCTGTTCACCATAAATTTCACTTGTTTTTGCTGTATTTGTATTGACAGCAACCGTGACAACTTCTGGAAAATCATTGACTAGGTCTTTAACTAGTTGATGTAAATTCAGCTGGCGATTCGTGACGATGATTATTTGGACTTGTCCCGTTTTTCTCGCTCTGCGTACCATGATGGTGCGAACGCCGAGCGTTTTTCTCTCATCGGTGATGGGGATTTGATGGTAAGTAAGAAGTTCAGCTAGGCGATTCGCTATCACTTGGGTTTCCTTATCTTGTACCAAGCAGTCTTTTAACTCTACGAGGTAATGAGAGTTTTGCGCATACAGACCTGCCTTGACCTGATTGTTGAATTTTCGAGTCTGGAATTGAAGCTTAGCACGGTAGTACTTTGGTTCCTGCATTCCGATAGTTGGACGGATTTCATAGTTTTCATATCCCGCAGGGGCAAATTTTTTCAGAGCTTGATGGAGCAGATCCGTTTTAAACTCTAATTGTTTATCATAGTGGAGATGCATAATTTGACATCCGCCACATTCGTTATAAATCGTACAAGCTGGTACGACTCGAAATTTTGACTTCTTATTAACCTTTAGCAATTTGGCTTCGACAAAGTTTCGTTTAATAGAAGTAATCTGACAATAGATGTCTTCTCCTTTGAGGGCGCCTGGCACAAAAACGAGGGTTTTCTGGTAGAAACCGATTCCCTCACCATTGATGCCCATCCGCTTGATTTTTAAAGGTATTTTTTGTTTGACTTTTAGATTCATACCCCTATCTTATCACATTTTAGGGTATAATAGAAATATGAAAATCACAAAACTTGAAAAGAAAAAACGTCTCTACTTGATGGAGTTAGATGGACAGCAAACATCTTATATCACGGAAGATACCATTGTCCGTTTTATGCTATCTCGAGATAAGGTGATTAGCAAGGAAGAATTAATCGATATACAGGGCTTTGCTCAGTTTTCTTATGGTAAGAATCTTGCCCTCTACCATTTATCCTTCAAGGCTCGTACTGAAAAGGAAGTGCGAGAGTATCTGAAAAAGTATGATATTGAAGAAAAAATCATTAGTCAAGTTATCGCTAACCTTAAAGAAGATAACTGGATTAATGATCGTCAGTATGCCTACTCTATCATCAACGCCAATCAACTTTCTGGAGACAAGGGACCCTATGTGCTAGCTCAAAAACTGTCTCAAAAAGGGATTGCCAAATCAACTATTGAAGAGGTTTTAAAGGATTTTGATTTTTCAGAGGTTGCTCAACGTGTGGCGGAGAAACTGCTAAAAAAATACACGGGAAAGCTTCCCGCTCGTGCCTTGCAGGATAAGATTATTCAAAACTTGACGAACAAAGGCTTCTCCTATTCTGATGCTAAAAATGCTTTTGATGACTTGGATAGTCAAGTCGACCAAAAAACGACTCAAGAGCTTATTTTTAAAGAACTGGATAAACAATATTCTAAATATGCTCATAAATATGAAGGTTACGAACTAAAGCAACGTTTAACTCAAGTCCTAGCTAGAAAAGGCTATGATTTTTCGGATATAGCAAGCGCTCTCAGAGAATATCTTTAACATTTTCGTGTAAAATTCAAAAAAATTAGACCGATTTATGATATAATAGTAAACGATAAACTTATAAATTGTAGAAAGTTGGTTAGTTATGAAACTTCCAAAAGAAGGCGACTTTATTACAATTCAAAGTTATAAGCATGATGGGAGTCTTCACCGTACTTGGCGAGACACCATGGTACTAAAAACAACAGAGAACGCCATTATCGGCGTCAACGACCACACACTTGTTACCGAAAGTGACGGTCGTCGTTGGGTGACTCGAGAACCGGCTATTGTTTACTTTCACAAAAAATATTGGTTTAATATCATTGCTATGATTCGCGATAATGGAATTTCCTACTATTGCAATATGGCTAGCCCCTACTATCTAGATGAGGAAGCCCTGAAATACATTGATTATGATTTGGATGTCAAGGTCTTCACTGATGGTGAAAAGCGTCTCTTGGACGTTGAAGAGTATGAGCGCCATAAACGCAAAATGAAGTATTCTGATGATTTAGACTATATTTTGAAAGAGCATGTTAAAATCCTTGTTGATTGGATCAACAATGGACGCGGTCCTTTCTCGGAGGCCTATGTCAACATTTGGTACAAACGCTACATAGAACTAAAGAATCGGTAAAGTTGTCAAACCGGGGTGAAAGCTCTGGTTTTTTATTTGAAAAACCCAGCTTTACAGCTGGGTTGATTTCTATATATCTAATTTAGTAACAGTAAACTTGATGTGGGAATAGTCTTTTTCAACATCCTTATCCAACAAGAAAGCCGTGGCATCCTTCTTAATCTGAACAAGGTCAATGTTCTGGGCTTGAGCTGCATAGACGCATCCACAATAACATTGACGATAGATATCATACTCCTCGCACATCTCCACCGAGCGCTTGTAACCTTGATTTTTCTTGAAATCACTTGGAAGATAGTGGGTGGTATAAATCTTTTGCACATCAATTCCGATGCTATTGATGGTTTGAGAATTCTTATGGGGACTGATGGTCAAGGCTGAACCAAAGTAGTCAAAGCCCAAGTCCATAGCTACCTGTGCTGTTTTATCCAAACGGTAATCAAAACAAACCTTACAACGATCACCGCCTTCTGGCTCTTCCTCCAGTCCTCTGACTAACTTCCGGTATTCATTGGGTTCATAAGGCGCTTCTAAATACTGGACCGTATTTCCTGTCCTCTCATTGAAATCACTGACAAATTTCTTGGTGACGTAAGCTCTCTTGTGGTATTCTGCCTTAGGATGGATATTGGAATTGGCAAAATAGATGGTCACATCAGCGTACTTGGTCAGATACTCTAGGGTGTAGGTACTACAAGGAGCACAGCAAACATGCATGAGAATAGTGGGACGTTGCTCATTTTTTTCCCAAACCTGAACCATTTTCTGCATGACACGGTCATAATTAATCTTCTGATTGGGATTCATCTTGCTCAGAATTTCTTCTACATCAATCATGTTCTTCTCCTTTTACTATTAGTTATTTTACCATATATCACCAACCAGCTCAAATCTATTTTATAAAAAGGAAGCGATAAAAGGAGGGATGCCTGTTCCCTCCTTTTGTGTTTTTTATAAGTTGCTTTTACATCATCCCGCCCATCATGCTTGGATCCATTGCTGGAGCTGGGGTAATTGGTTCTGGTTTATTGGCTACGACTGCTTCTGTTGTTAAAATCAAGCTAGCTACAGAGGCTGCATTTTGAAGGGCAGAACGGCTAACCTTAACTGGGTCGATGATCCCTTCTTCAATCATATTAACCCACTCTCCAGTTGCTGCGTTGAAGCCTGTACCAAGCTCAGCATTTTTCAAACGGTCAATGACGATAGACCCTTCGAATCCAGCATTGTGAGCAATTTGACGAACAGGTTCTTCCAAGGCACGAAGAACAATATTGCGTCCTGTCGCTTCATCTCCTGTCAATTCCAAATCAGCTACGGCTGGAATGACATTTACAAGAGCTGTTCCACCACCTGCAACGATTCCTTCTTCAACGGCCGCACGAGTAGCGTTGAGGGCATCTTCAATGCGGAGTTTCATTTCTTTCAACTCCGTTTCAGTTGCTGCACCGACCTTAATAACAGCGACACCACCTGACAATTTCGCCAAGCGTTCTTGCAATTTTTCACGGTCAAATTCAGAAGTTGTTGTTTCGATTTGAGACTTGATAACCGCAACACGGTGAGAAATAGCTTCAGGATTTCCAGCACCTTCTACGATAACCGTGCTATCTTTGTCGACAGTTACTCTCGCTGCTTGCCCAAGCGCTTCAATTGTGGCATCTTTCAACTCAAGACCAAGGTCTTCTGTGATGACGGTTCCACCTGTCAAAATGGCAATATCTTCGAGCATAGCCTTACGACGGTCACCGAAACCAGGAGCTTTGACAGCAACGACGTTGAAGGTTCCACGAATCTTGTTCAAAACAAGAGTCGGAAGAGCTTCGCCGTCCACATCATCTGCAATAATCAAGAGCGGACGATTGCTTTGGAGAATACTTTCTAGGAGTGGCAAGATTTCTTGGATATTGGAGATCTTCTTGTCTGTAATCAAGATGTATGGATTTTCAAGGTCAGCCACCATTTTTTCGCTATCTGTCACCATGTACTGTGAAAGGTAACCGCGGTCGAACTGCATTCCTTCAACAACTTCAAGTTCTGTTTCCATACCACGTGACTCTTCAATGGTGATGACGCCGTCTTTACCGACTTTTTCCATAGCTTCAGAGATGTACTCACCAACTTTTTCAGAACGAGAAGATACGGCAGCAACCTGAGCGATGGCTTCTTTATTTGCAACTGGGATGGCATTGTTTTTCAAGGCTTCTACAGCTGCGGCAACCGCTGCTTCAATTCCCCGACGGATACCGATTGGGTTGGCACCTGCTGTGACGTTCTTGATTCCTTCACGGACGATAGCTTGGGTCAAAACAGTTGCAGTTGTTGTTCCATCACCTGCGATATCGTTGGTCTTTGAAGCGACTTCTGATACCAACTTGGCACCCATATTTTCAAAATGGTCTTCCAACTCGATTTCTTTGGCAATAGTCACACCGTCGTTGGTGATGAGTGGTGAACCAAATGATTTTTCAAGAACAACATTACGTCCTTTTGGTCCCAAGGTTACTTTAACAGTATCTGCTAGGATATCGACACCACGGACCATAGCTGAACGAGCATCAGATGAAAATTTAATTTCTTTTGACATACTTACTTTCTCCTTCTATTCTTCAATGATTGCCAAAATATTGGCTTCGCCTACGATGATGTACTTTTCATCTCCATCTTTGACATCAATACCCGCATGTGCTTCAACTAAGACACAGTCTCCAGCCTTAACGCTTGGAGCAACCAAGTCACCATTCAAGGTACGAACACCTTGTCCTGTAGCTATAACTTGGGCTGTTTTTGTTTGTTCTTGGGCTGAGCCTGCAAGGACAAAGCCTCCAACAGTTTGTTCTTTTTCTTCGATTTTCAAGACCACACGGTCTCCTAATGGTTTCAACATTTGCTTTCCTCCATGATGACATACATATTATTAGCACTCTTTATATCTGAGTGCTAAATTATAGTTCTATTGTATCACTTGGTCAGAAATAGTCAAGAAAAAAGTCTGACTTTCTCAATATAAAAAAGCCTGAGACCAACTCAGACTTCTCAATGTTTATACCAAGATCAAACTAAGAAGCTAGCCGTAGGTTGCTCAAAACAGTGTTTTGAGGTTGTAGATAAGACTGACGAAGTCAGTTACATATATAATCCAAGGCGACGTTGACGTGGTTTGAAGAGATTTTCGAAGAGTATTAAAATGGCAATTCTTCCTCTTCCAAGACCAAATCTGCCAAATCCTGTCCTGCGTTATTTTCACGCATAGCACGTTGGGCGCGGCTTTCCAAAAGTTGGAATCCTGTGGCAAGGACTTCAGTCACATAGTTCATCTGGCCATTTTTCTCAAAGCGACGGGTACGAAGTTCTCCATCCACAGAGATAAGACTACCTTTAGTTGCGTAGCTTGCCAAGGTTTCAGCCAATTTTCCCCAAAGAACAAGATTGACAAAATCAGCTTCGCGTTCCCCATTCTGGTCTTTGTAACGACGGTTCACAGCGATTGTTGCGCGCGCTACTGACTTGTCATTGTTGGTTTTGTGCAATTCTGGTGTAGACGTCAAACGCCCAATCATGATAACTTTATTATACATTTTTCATCCTCCTACTTATCTATTCGCAGGAAATCAAAAAAAGTTACAGAAATTTGTAACTTTTCGAGGAAATCTTTTACTTTTTATGAACCATAAATCCAGTCGCCTGTTGATTGGCCATAATGGTCATATCTGTAATCTGCACACGACGAGGCTGACTGGTCACATAGACCACTGTGTCTGCAATATCCTGAGCTTGCAAGGCTTCGATTCCCTGATAGACCGCCTCAGCTCGCTCTTTGTCTCCATGAAAACGTACGGTTGAGAAATCTGTTTCAACAATTCCAGGCTGAATGGTCGTAACCTTGATATCCGTTGCGATGGTATCAATTCGCAGACCATCTGAAAAAGTTTTAACTGCAGCCTTGGTGGCTGAATAAACCGCTGCACCCGCATAGGCGTAGATTCCTGCAGTTGACCCCATATTGATGATATGACCTTGATTTACCTCAACCATGGAAGGTAAGAAAGAGCGAGTGACTGCCATCAAACCCTTGACATTGGTATCCAACATGGTCAGCATATCCAATTCTTCATAGTCTTGATAGGGAGCCAAGCCAAGAGCTAGTCCAGCATTATTGACCAAGATATCAATCTGCCCTAACGTTTCCAAAATATCGGAGCAGACAGTCTTGACCATGGTCATATCCGTGACATCCAGTGGAAAAGTCCAAACTGTTTGATTTGGAAAAGTTTCTGCAAACTCTGACTTGAGGGCCACTAGTCTGTCTGTCCGTCGCCCTGTTAGAACGACATTCTCACCCTGATCCAGATAAGCACGCGCAATCGCTTCACCGATTCCTGAAGTCGCTCCTGTAATCACCACATTTTTTGCCATCTTATTTCCTTCTATACTAGCGAGACAGATACTGACAACTTCCTAGGCAGTCCAATGTTTTGCTGGGTCAAATGGAGTTCCAACAACTTGGTCTTCTGATAATTCAATAACCCCACGTTTTTGCGGAGCGTTTGGCAGATGCAATTCACGAGGGCTGCACATCATTCCAAAACTCTTTTCGCCACGAAGTTCGCCTGGGAAAATGAGATTGCCTTTTGGCATCATAGCTCCCGGAAGAGCCACAATGGTTTTCAAGCCAAGACGCGCATTGGGAGCCCCTGCAACGATTTGCACTGTCTTGTCACTTGCGACTGCAACTTGGCAGACATTGAGGTGGTCACTATCCGGATGAGCTACCATCTCGACAATTTCACCGACAACAAACTTAGGTTCTTTGTCATTGACAATTTCTTCCACAAAGCCTTCCGCCTGCAATTCTTGGTTCAAACGAGCGACTTGCTCATCTGATAAAAAGACTTGACCACGCCCTGCAATTTCAAACAAACTTGAAACTTCGAAAATATTCCACGCTACTGTTTCTCCATTTTCTTTGAGGAAAACACGAGCTACTTTGCCTTTGCGCTCCACGTCCAACTTGGCATCGCCGCTATTTTTCACGATAACCATAAGGACATCGCCGACATGCTCTTTGTTATATGTAAAAATCATTCTTTCCTTTTTCTCCTATTTCAGTGCTGCTAAAAAGTCATTAATTTGTTCCTTGCTTTTACGGTCGCGATTGACAAATCGACCGATTTCCTTGTCCTTTTCTAGTACAACAAGGCTAGGAATCCCGTAAACATCCCAAAGTTTGGCCAGATCCAGATACTGGTCTCGGTCCACTCGGATAAAGGTGAACTCTGGATTGGTTTCCTCAATCTCTGGCAAGGATGGATAGATATAACGACAATCGCCACACCAGTCCGCCACAAAAAAGAAGACCTTCTTGCCATCTTGCTCGACAAAACCTGCGAGTTCTTCTATACCACTGGGAATAATCATAAAACTTCCTCCTCATAGACCAGGTCTTCATTTTCATAGACAAAGGTATAGTGACGACCATCCTCGAAAATGACTCCTCCGACGAGTCGCTCTAGACTACTTTCGTAGACTTGAACATAGAGAGTCGCAATCTCACCCATATCTGAGAAAAGTTCGCGCACGATAGCGGTCAACTCTTCTTGAGTCTTCATGAGTTTGTGGTTATCTGCTGCTTTTTTGGCACCCAAAGCGAGGGCACTTAGACCAGCTACAGTCAAGCCAGTCATCCATAATTTCTTAGCTTTCATACCTTTCATTGTAACACAAAAAGGGCTCTAGGACAAATGAGGAAGTAGCAGAAAAACAAGTAAAAATCCTCTGAGATTCTTCTCAAAGGTTCTGATTGTGCTAATTACTGTTCTCAACTGCTGCAGTGACAAAGGCAGTGTAGAGTTCCTCTGGACGGTTTGGACGGCTGGAAAGTTCAGGGTGATACTGACACGCCACAAAGAATTTATTTTCAGGAATTTCCACGATTTCTACCAAACGATTATCAGGTGAAACTCCTGAAAAGACAAAACCTGCCGCCTCAAACTGTTCACGAAAGGCATTGTTAAACTCATAACGGTGACGGTGACGGCGTTGCACCACTTCTTGATTGTGATAAGCAGCCGCTGCCTTAGAGCCACGTTTCAACTTAGATGGGTAAAGTCCCAATCGAAGGGTTCCTCCCATATCCTCAATATCAACCTGGTCACGCATGATATCAATGATAGGGTATTTTGTATCAGAATCAAGCTCTGCAGAATTGGCACCTTCAAGCCCTAAAACGTGACGAGCAAACTCGATACAAGTCAACTGCATTCCCAAGCAGACTCCCAACATTGGAATATCATTCTCACGCGCATAACGGATGGCTTGGATTTTCCCTTCCGTACCACGTTGACCGAAACCGCCTGGTACGATGATTCCGTCCGCATCAGACAAGAGCTCCGCCACATTCTCTGCTGTCACATCATTAGCATTGATCCAATTAATCTTCACTTCTGCGTCGTTGGCATAACCAGAGTGTTTCAAGGCTTCGACCACAGAGATGTAGGCATCTTGCAACTCCACATACTTACCAACAAGGGAAATCTTGACTTGTTTTTTCAGGTTCATGACCTTGTCCACCATGGCTGACCACTCAGTCATATCCGCTACTGGTGCGTCTAGTTTCAAATGGTCACAAACAATTTGGTCCATACCTTGCGCCTGTAAATTCAATGGAATTTGGTAAAGGTGTTCAACATCCAAAGACTCGATAACAGCTTCTGGTGCCACATCACAGAACTGAGCTAGTTTGTTTTTAATGCCTTGACCAGCTGGTTTCTCAGTACGAATAACTAACATATTTGGCTGGATTCCCAAACCGCGTAATTCTTTTACAGAATGCTGGGTTGGCTTGGTCTTCATCTCACCAGCAGCCTTGAGATAAGGAAGCAAGGTTGTATGGATGTACATGACATTATCTGCCCCCACATCTGCCTTCATCTGACGAAGGGCCTCTAGGAATGGCAAGGACTCGATATCTCCAACGGTTCCACCAACCTCTGTAATAATGACATCTGAGTCGGTCGTTACAGCGGCACGCTTGATTTTTTCCTTCAAAGCATCTGTGATATGAGGAATGACTTGAACAGTTGCCCCAAGGTATTCTCCACGGCGCTCCTTACGAAGAACTTCACTGTAAATTTTCCCAGTTGTCACGTTGGAATATTTGTTGAGATTGATATCGATGAAACGTTCATAGTGCCCCAAGTCCAAATCTGTCTCAGCACCATCATCTGTAACAAAGACTTCCCCATGCTGGTAAGGACTCATGGTTCCCGGATCAATATTGATATAAGGGTCAAACTTCTGAATAGTCACTTTTAGACCACGATTTTTCAAGAGACGGCCCAGACTTGCTGCGACAATTCCTTTCCCAATAGACGACACCACACCACCAGTTACAAAAATATATTTCGTAGACATAGATTCCTCTTTCTAAAATGCTCAAGGCCTTGTTAACTACGAGGGGACATAGAAAACAAGACCCTTATGAATAACGACTTTTCAAGAAAAACTTCCTGAAAAACAAAAATAGCTCCCTAGTAACTAGGGAGCCCCGACCTCTAAAAGAGGTGCCCGAACAATATGATACCTTAAAGCAGAACATTTGTCAACCCGAATTGGTAAAAGATGAAAAAAGGAGATTGTTTTCAGAAAACCAACTAAAGATCTACAACCTAACGGAAGACTCGCTTAACTACTCTGCCCAAGCAACAAAAAAGGAGATCAGGCGATCTCCTCTGTGAAGTCTTTTACTCTTCTTCACTTGTTTCAGCGTCATCGTCAGAAAACTCGTCGTCTTCTTCGTTGAGATCCACGTCTTCACCCAAGTCATCAGGAGCGATTTCGTTGATTTCTGCATCGTAAGCTTCCACTTCATTTTTCTCATCATCTGGATTTTCATCATCATATGAAAGAGCTGGGTCTGCTTCGTATGCATCTTCGTCTTCTGGATCATCTGCATTGTAGTCAATGGCATCTGAATCACCATCCATAAAGGCATTGACACGTTTTTTCTTAGCTTTTGGCGCTACTTCATCGTCGTCACTTTCTTCAAGAGCGATGATTTCTTCGTCGATTTCGTCAACACCATACCATGAACGAAGCCCCCATTTGTTGTCTCCAAGAGAGATGAAGCTACCGTCAAAGTTCAACTCTGTGTAGAACAAAGGCAAAGCTTCGCGGATATCGCTGTTCGATGTTCCAAGGTAGTTTTGAATTTCGTTTACAAGATCGCTAAAATGCATCTCATGATCGCGACCACGAAGTTCCAAGATAGCACGCGCTACCTCAATCATAGATAGTTCACTTTTTTCTTGCCCAGCAAATACTTCTAATTCCAAAGCGTTTCTCCTCATTTATACTACTATCGCCAGAGCAAACAGACTCTGACCTCATTTTATCATGTACTATTTATTGTACGATAATTTTACGGAATAGTCAAAGGTTAAATGGGAGAAAGTGACAGGACTTTTTATTTCTTTGCTACCCAGCCGATGGCATCGTGAGGTGGGGTTTCAGTATCAATCCAGATGATTTATAAAAATTAAGTTGCAATGTTGTACTTATCAAGTAGGTTTGAACTGACGTGCTTATTGTGTAGTGAATTGGTTTCCAAAAGTATTGATTTTTTCAGTATAACATAAATAATAACTTGAAAATAAGAAATATAATTCGTTACTTATTATAATACCTTTGAAAATGAGGCATACAAATGATACTATAAAAATGTGTTTAACACATAATATTGAGTAGATGTAGATATAGAAGGAATAAGGACATCTAACATAATCTTCATAAATTTTGGCGGGAAACCTCTGCATAATAAATTGGAATTTTAATTATATTTCCAAATAAATTTATTTTTTTAAACTTTACTTTAGGAACTAAATTCAGACCTCTATATTTATCATTTAAAATATCTTCTAACTTATAAGAGCAAGAATCCTTCTTTAATAGTTGTTTATAATGCTGTGTCAATAAAATGAAACTATCTGAAAAATAATCCACTGAATAATTGGTTAAAGTAAAAAATAATATTTTATTTGGTCTGATTCCGCTATATTTATGATCAAAATATTTGTCAAAAACATTCTCTACAGTTAAATTTTTCATAGCATTTTTATTTTGTGCAGCACCTTTAGATAATAATTTTTTTAAATTCCTTATATCGTTTACTGAATCAACAGGGAGTTTAAATTTTAATTCAATAGCATGAACTATGTTTGCTCTTTTGTCATATACAATTAAATCTTCTCCCGGGCTACCATTTTTATCAATGTCAAAATCATATATATCTGATTTCATAGACTTAAGTTCGTTAATTTGATGTAACTCTAGTTTCTTTTGTTCATTTTGATAGAATGAGTGATTTTTAATACTTAATAGCTTCAATATATTCTTATCTAACCTTTGAGTATTAAATAAACTTACCGATAGAATCAACTTCCCTTATACTGGAATAAAGTACGATAGTATAGGATCACTATCTAATGATTTAAAATTATATATTAAAAAATCTATAATGTGGTTAATTTTTTCGTCGCATAATTCTGGAATTACTTGGCTTAACTTTGCAACCCATTCGCTTTTTTCTAACTCAATATACCCAATTTTATTTGTGACCATAATCGGTTTTAAATACTCAATCTCGATAATATGATCTATCCCTTTACAGAATTTTTTATAGTCTTCTAAAGTAAAATTGTTTATGTTAAGATCAACTGTCAAATCAAATATCTTGTCTGTTATATCTTGCAACTTTGTAGCTCCTGCTATTGCACTTTGTTGTTCCAACATATGCCAATAACCATTATATATATCATTTATTTTATACTCATCTCTCTTATATTCGAAACGAATAGTCCGGTTTTGAAAGACAACATTCACAACTTGGATTTTATAAAGTTGAATAAAGTCCTCAAATTCCAAATAATCAGATATCCTTTGAAGCAATAAAATTAGGTCACGAACTTCTATTTTCTTACCATCTACTTGTGATGTCTCAACAAGATTATGAAATATAAAAGGTAACGATTTTTGAATTATTCTAACAATTTTCTCACTATCTCTATATATACCTTCCGTTTTGAAAAATGAAAATAATTTCCCCCTAGAAAGAAACATGGAGGTCTCAAATCTAGAAATTAAAAATTTTATTGCATCATCTCTATTCATTTTGAATAAATCATGATTTAATATCTCTTTTCTTATTTCACTTTTTTTACTCTCTAATTGCTGTAAAATAGTATTGGTCATACTGATTTCCTCCAATGCTTTCCCCATAATATCAATTATACCAAAAAACACGGTTCATCACCGTGTTTCTGTGTTTATTTAACCAACCTCTTCATCTCATCAATACGTGCGACGGTCGCGTCGTATTTAGCTTGGTAGTCGGCTTGTTTGTCGCGTTCTTTTTGGACGACTTCTAGTTTAGCATTGGCTACGAAGCGTTCGTTAGAGAGTTTCTTGCCGACCATATCCAGTTCTTTTTGCCATTTAGCCAGTTCCTTGTCGAGGCGAGCCAGTTCTTCTTCGACATTGAGGAGGTCAGCGAGCGGCAAATAGATTTCTGCTCCTGTGATGACGCTTGACATAGCCAGTTCAGGTGCAGGAATGTTTGAAGCTATTTCCAAGTGTTCTGGATTTGTGAAGCGTTTGATGTAGTTGACATTGCTGTTAAAGAAGGCTTCCAAGTCGCTATCGCTGGTCTTAACAAGGATGGTGATTGGCTTGCTTGGTGCAACGTTTACTTCCGCACGCGCATTCCGAACAGAACGGATCAGATCCTTGAGGGCTTCCACGCCAGCTGCTGCCTCGGCATTTTCAAACTCTGGACGAACCACTGGATAAGCCGCTGTCACAATGGTGCCTTCTGAGATCTGATCAAAGATTTCCTCAGTCACGAATGGCATGATTGGGTGAAGGAGACGAAGGATCTTGTCCAAGGTGTAAAGGAGAACAGAACGTGTGATGACTTTCTCTTCTTCATTATCACTATAAAGGACTTCCTTGGTCAACTCAACATACCAGTCCGCAAACTCGTCCCAGATGAAGTTGTAGAGGATGTGTCCAGCTACCCCAAACTCAAATTTATCAAAGTTTTCAGTGACTTTTCCGATCGTTTCATTGAGGTTGTGGAGAATCCAGCGGTCTGTGACGTTTCCAGCTTCCTTGTTGGCAACTTTTTTGACATTGGCAGTTGCTTGCTCAAGGGTCAAACCTTCATTGTTCATGAGGATGTAGCGAGAGATGTTCCAAATCTTGTTAATGAAGTTCCATGACGCGTCCATTTTCTCATAAGAGAAGCGCACGTCTTGACCTGGTGCAGAACCGTTTGAAAGGAACCAACGAAGGCTATCTGTTCCGTATTTATCAATAACATCCATTGGATCAATCCCGTTACCGAGAGATTTCGACATCTTGCGTCCTTGCTCATCACGAATGAGACCATGAATCAAGGCATTTTTGAATGGTGACTTGCCAGTAAATTCCAAACCTTGGAAAATCATCCGAGACACCCAGAACGGAATAATATCATAACCAGTCACCAAAGTTGATGTTGGATAATAACGTTTAAAGTCTTCTGAGTCGACATCAGGCCAGCCCATGGTAGAGAATGGCCAAAGAGCCGAACTGAACCACGTATCCAAGACGTCTTCGTCCTGAGTCCATCCATCACCTTCTGGAGCTTCTTCGCCGACATATATTTCACCCTCAGCATTATACCAAGCAGGGATTTGGTGACCCCACCAGAGCTGACGAGAGATTACCCAGTCGTGGACATTTTCCATCCATTGGAGGAAGGTATCGTTGAAACGAGGTGGGTAGAATTCTACCTTATCGTCTGTGTCTTGGTTGGCAATAGCGTTCTTAGCTAATTGGTCCATCTTAACGAACCATTGTGTAGACAAGCGTGGCTCAACCACAACACCTGTACGCTCTGAGTGACCAACACTGTGGACACGTTTTTCGATTTTAACAAGGGCACCGATTTCTTCCAACTTAGCAACGACTGCCTTACGAGCTTCAAAACGGTCCATGCCTGCAAATTCAAAGGCCAAGTCGTTCATGGTTCCATCGTTGTTCATGACGTTAACTTGTGGCAAGTTATGGCGTTGACCAACCAAGAAGTCGTTTGGATCGTGGGCAGGTGTGATTTTCACGACACCTGTACCAAATTCAGGATCAGCGTGCTCATCTCCAACGATTGGGATGAGTTTATTAGCGATTGGAAGGATAACATTTTTTCCAATCAAGTCCTTGTAGCGTGGGTCTTCTGGATTGACCGCAACAGCAACGTCCCCAAACATAGTTTCAGGACGAGTTGTCGCAACTTCAAGGGCGCGTGAGCCATCTTCCAGCATGTAATTCATATGGTAGAAGGCACCTTCGACATCCTTGTGAATCACCTCGATATCAGAAAGTGCTGTGCGAGCTGCTGGATCCCAGTTGATGATAAACTCACCACGGTAGATCCAGCCTTTCTTGTATAGGTCCACAAAGACCTTACGAACGGCTTTTGACAAACCTTCGTCAAGGGTGAAACGCTCGCGAGAGTAGTCTACAGAGAGCCCCATCTTGCCCCATTGTTCCTTGATAGTCGTCGCATATTCGTCTTTCCATTCCCAGACTTTATCTAGGAATTTTTCACGACCAAGGTCATAACGGCTAATACCCTCACCACGCAAGCGCTCCTCAACCTTAGCCTGAGTCGCAATCCCAGCGTGGTCCATACCAGGAAGCCAAAGGGTATCAAAGCCTTGCATACGCTTTTGACGGATGATGATATCCTGCAAGGTCGTATCCCAAGCGTGACCAAGGTGAAGTTTACCTGTAACGTTTGGTGGTGGAATCACGATCGAATAAGGCTTAGCCTTTTGATCGCCTGAAGGCTTGAAAACATCGGCATCAAGCCATTTTTGGTAACGACCAGCCTCAACCTCGGCTGGATTGTATTTAGGTGAAAGTTCTTTAGACATTATTTTTTCTCCTTTTATTTTTTTCAAATTTATAATATCTTTTTGATGGATCTAAATAGAAATATTTTAACAACCAAATCATGCCCCTTCCAATAATTAATGATAATATGAAACAAAAGAAAACAATTATAGTTGAGGCAATAAATTCAGATGTCCAATCAAATATCGAATTTATTAGTTTGGCCAACTCTACTTTAATCTTCCATCCCCATATAATTTCAATTAACTTTGGAATAATACTCAACATTAATAAAGTAAGAAAACAATATATTTGAACTCGATAGAGGTGTCTATCCATTTTATCAGTTCTTATTGGTTTTTTCTTATATTTATTTGTATCAAACTGAGAATTTATTTCCCCTATTAGATTTGGAATTAGTATTGGTAAAAACCAGCTTAGAGCATTGATTAATTCGTTTTCAACTTGATTAAATACTGTCAACAATAATATACTCATTGTTGCAGTTAGCCATGAAGCAATCACTTCTTTTATATCTTTTGCACCATATCCAATCATATTATAAATTTGCCACCAAAAGAATGAATAAAGTACTATATATAAAATGAATGTAAGAATGTCAATTAGTAAAACAGTCTCAGAATTCATAGCTTTAGAAAAAAAGTAATAAAGATAGATATAATACCACAAAAACGAAGTAATAAACATCGTGGCATATACATTCCATAGTGTCCTTCCCTTAGGAACATCTACTTTATTAACTTTTTTAAATATCTTAATTGATACTATACTTTTTATGGTAGATAATATAGATGGTAGTATTAATATTGTTAAAATACTGAACCAGTTGTTTATTTGATTTTCACTTATACCATAATTAGTTAAGAAATACTGAGATACGTTAATCAAAATTGATTCAACTAAATTCAGATTTTGTAAAAAGTAAATCAATATTCCGCAGAATATTCCATCAAAAACATTTATAAAAGCCAAGGATTCAGTACTTTTTGTAAGAAAGTCTCTAAACTTATTAAATCGATTTATATATTTAAGTGCATATATCAGTATCAATGCAAACTGGAAAATTATAACTAATTTTAAATCGATTAGGAAGAATATAATCAAAGTTGAGATAGAAATACACCAATAAGTAAGAATAGCAATTTTAGAGTTCCTTATTTTAGAGAATAATTTAAGATAAAAAACTATCAAAAACAAAAGAATTATTATCTCCAGAATAGAAAGTGTAATATCCTTGCTAAAAAATATGCTTAATAAAAATGTGGGAAGTGCTAAACCTAAAACAGATACAAGGGATAGCATTGGAAAAAAAGCAAGCGCACTCAAACATATTTTCCAAACTTGAACAAAAAACCTCCTTACTCTATCGTCGGTCTTAAGAAAACACATTAATTTCAAAAGTTACCTCCCTTATCTAACAGTTTTTTCTCCCTCCCCCACTCACTCCTCAGCAAGCCGTATCTCAAATCATCACAGCGATTGCCTTGGGCATCTTTGCGGTCTCGAATGCGAGCTTCGAGGGTAAAGCCTAATTTTTCAGCGACTCGTTGACTTTGGACATTGTAGCCAAAACAAGTCAGCTCAATCTTGTGAAGACCAAGTTCTTTAAAAGCTAAATCAATCAAGGTACTCGCAGCTTCTGGAACATAACCTAGACCCCAATAGTCTGGATGTAAGATATAGCCAATCTCCAAGACATCATCCTCGTGACGACGAGGGAAATCAACAGAGCCGATGATAGTATCGGTCCCTTTAACCACTATGCCGTAACCAGCTGGGAGATTGTCCTTTTCATTGCGCTCGGGCAGAATATGCTCCAGATAATAAATCTCATCTTCCAAGGTCTTGACGGGCGGAAAGCCTGCTGGGTAGGAAACTTCTGGCCTACTGGCATAGTCAAAGATATCCACAACATCAGCCACGGTACGGACTCGTAAGACTAGCCGTTCGGTTTCTAAACGTTCTGGCAACTCTGCTCTTGTCATCCTTCTACCTCGCTTTCTACAAAAAATCGCCCCTGCCATCTACATGACAGGGACGAATGAGTTTATCCGCGGTACCACCCAATTTCGGGCAAAGCCCGCAACTCTCGTCTTTATAATAAAAAGACAATATTATTTCATTTTTCATCCATCAGCAACCAGTTTTGACACATTTGTGGACTTCTCAGCACCGCCACTTTCTGTAAAATGTGGGATTCAAAACACCTCTAATGGCTCTATTGTAGCAAGTTTTTCTCGGAAATGCAAGGGTCAAGAAAAATTACTTGAAGCTGATTCCATGTTCTTTTAATTTCTTAATGGTAGCTGGGCCGATTCCTTTCAAGGCAAGGAGTTCTTTTTCAGTCCAATTTTTAAAGTCAGCAGCCGACTTGATACCTTCATCATAGAAAGTTTTAGCACGATCAAGTGGAAGTCCACCTAGGTCAGCTGCGAAATCTTCAACAGAAGTTGTAAGCTTGTGGGCTTGCTCTTTAGTTGCTTCTACAGCTTTTTCTACTTGCTTAGAGACTGCTTTTCCTGCCTCATTTGCAGCTTTTTCAGCATGCTTCACAACTTTTTTTGTTTCTTCGACAACCTTGTTTACAGCATTTGAAAATGCACCTGAACGACGAAGGCTATTTCGCAATTGTTTTTTACGTTGGAGTTTCTTTGACATGATAAAATCCTTTCAATAAAAAATCCCTGCTCTGACAAGGATTTAATAAAGATATTCTATCAAGATTTTGGCAAAAAATCAAGAAAGTATCTGAATTTTAATAGTTTCGCTCACCAAATAAGCCTTCTGGCAGATCATGAAATCCCTTGCCTGCTTTGAAGTTTTCAAACTTACCAAGCAAGAACTGGTAGGCATCCAAACGGCTCTCGTAGCGAATCATGGCATCTTTGGCACGTTCGTCTTGGTCTTCCTCGTAGACCTTTTGACTTTCCTTGTGCGCCATGTCGTTGATCATGATCTGGGTATTGACCCAGGCTTCGAATTCCTTCATAAATTCCTGTTCGTAACTCATTGATTCTCCTTATTCTAATCCACGGAAATAGTCCGTATCAATCTCTCGGTAGGGCTGGATATCCTGAACATACTCCAACACGCCTTGGAATTCCCCGTTTTCATCGTGTACTGCGGCATAGGTGATATGGACAAACTTGCCTCGCGACTCTGACTTGAACCACATTTCATACTTGTCCTTGACCCCTTCACGAAGACCTTTCATAACGGCCTTCACCTTTTCTAGGTACTTGGGCGGATGGCAGAGTTCTACATTGCGCCCGACTTGGGACGGCGTCCGTTTAAAAATCATCTCATCAGCCGGCGCATTGTCATTGTAGTACTGGAAAATGTCGTCTTTATTGACAAAGGTGATCTCCATAGGAAGGTGATTGAGGATGAGGTTGGCTTGCTCGACGGAGAGATAGCCATTGCCAAAAGCCTGTTGACTATGACGATCCAACACTGCTTCCTTTTCCTTAGGGGTAAAGGTAATGGTGAACTGTCCTTCTGGTGTATCGATAACTTGCTGCACTTGACCTTCTGCCGTGTCTAGTTGTACGGGCTCTTCTGCACTTTTTTCCTCAACGAAACTCTGGCGTTCTGGCACCCATTTCTCTGACGGACGGATGATGGCATAGCCGTAGGCGTCGCTCTCCTCCGCAATCTGAAGCCAGTCATCCTGGGTGAAGGACTCAAGAAGAATCATGAGGAGGATGGACTCTTCCTTGAAAATCATACTTTCAAACTCTGTCGCAAAAGCTTCAAAATCTTCTTTTACTTTACTAATTGGCACTTCTGGTAGTGCCTTGACTGTCGCTAGAGCTGTCTGAAAGAGTTCTCTGATCTGATCATCCACTCCCCACATGACTTTTGGAGGTGAATCGTGACCATAGCGTTCCATGATGGGAAAAAAGATCTCTTCCTTGCGCTGGTAGTGGACATCAAATTGGCCCAACAGCCCCATTTGACGAACCAAACCCTTACGCATCTCCGCTAGCATTTCCTCATCTTCCATAGTCTCATAGGTATCTAACAATCTCCGAATGCGAATCAAGGAAGCACGGAGAGCCAGATTTTCATCCTTGAAGACGCGAACTGGGTGACCTGGGTGCTCGGTATCTTCTACTTCGACGCCCTTTACTGCATTTTTAAAAAGATTAGCATGGACATCACAGAGTTCCATGACATCTTCAAAGGTGACACCTGAGTCTGAGTTCATCAGCTCGTGCTCCATGAGGGAAATCTCGATGGCTGAAACACCTGTAAAAGTCGCATCAAATCGCTCCTGAACTGACTCAGGAGAGGCGCCATTGTGCAATTCTAGCAAAATATCCCGTAGGATATGAATCCGTTCATCTGCCATTAGTCTAATCCAATCACTTCATAGCCGTTCGCTTCTAGCGTGCGGACAATCTTGTCCATAGGAGTTCCTTCAAGTTTAGAACCCTGTTTGAGCGATACTTTGCGACCGACTGTGTTGCGCATCAAGGGATTAGCAAGTGGTTTAAAACCGAGCTCCACTAGGATTTCCAAAACTTCTGGATGCTTGTCTACCACTTCTGCAACGGGTATTGACACATCGATGATATTGTCCATGACGACCTCCATTGTATGTTCTAATACTCAATGAAAATCAAAGAGCAAACTAGGAAGCTAGCCGCAGGTTGCTCAAAACAGTGTTTTGAGGTTGTGGATAGAACTGACGAAGTCAGTAACCATACCTACGGCAAGGTGAAGCTGACGTGGTTTGAAGAGATTTTCGAAGAGTATAAAATGATTTTACTGCTTATATTATACCATATGGAAAGAGATTAAAAAACTAGCAGCGGAATTCCTGCTAGTTTCTTTCATTTCAAGTTATTCCTTATCCTCTGGTTTTGCGAGCCACTGGGCTACATCCATCAGCTTGTCAGCAAGCAGTACTTTCCCGAAACCTACTAGAGCATTGTCATCTTTTTTCATGTTCTTCAGGACTTTTAGACTTTGCATCACAAAAAAGTAATTCCCGTAAGTCTTGGTTAGAATTTTAATGAACCCCATATTACTCACCTTCGATGATTTCTGCTTCTTTTCGGATGGTATCAATGTCTCTTTGATATTGAACTTCATTGTAGTTGACTAGTTTGGACAATTCCTGTTGCAATCTTTCTCCCATCGGCTTCATGGTCGCAAAGGTTAAGCCACCAGAAATGACTCCGCCTAGGATAGGAATCACTTTTCCCATTCCTTTGGCTAAGCCTCCCTTTGTCAGATTAACACCAAAAATTTTCAAAATTTTCTCTAAAATAGGATACCAGAGCGTCTTTGTCAAAGCTTTCTTGTTCACTACTTTTATGACTTGTTTGGCTACTGTCACTCCGCCTGATCGAAGCAGGGCACCTGCGCCATTTACTCCCAGCATGACACCGAGATACAGTAAAAGCGTGTTTTTAGCATCTTCGCTTAACTCATTGCGCGAAGCCCATAGATCATCAAATCCGTAAATATACCCTAGTTCCTGAGCTAGTTTTAATGAGAAAGCGTAAAATTGGGCTACATCTGTCGGAATGGTAATCGCCATGGCTAGGCCTCCAGGTAGACCTGCCAATACCGAAGTGCCGCTAGCCAGCAAGACATTGTCCTTAATACAGGCCTTTGCCACTCTATCCAAGCTTTCTTGAGGCAACAAAGAAGTCGGTCCTTGTTCTAATAAGGTAGCAATGTCCTTGCGATCTAATTCCTTGGAAAACTTTTCCACCAAAAATTTCTCTCGATCAACTTTGACTACGGGAAGTTTCACCACTTGTTGTAGTACTTGCATAGCTATATCTTGTTTAGCCATATATCTCTCCGTTTTTCATTCATATCAGACTTTATCATATCATACTATTTGAAATTTACAAATTTTTTAAACTGCCTTTTACAAAGGCAACATATTGATGATTAGCAAACAGACTACTCTGACAAAAAAAGAGGGGATACCCCTCTTTCTTAGTTCTTATCCAGATTGCGTAGCATCTCGTCAATCTTGTTTCCATATTCGATGGATTCGTCTTTGACGAAAGTCAAATCTGGGATTTTGTACAATTTCAAATTGCGACCAAGTTCACGTTTGATGGTACCTCTTGCTTTCTCAAGCCCGATTTGAGCTTTTTGGTTATCCGAAGCAAGGTTACTCAAAATGGTGTAGTAAACTTTGGCAACAGACAAGTCACCTAGCATCTGAACATCTGTGATGGTCACACCTTGAACACGCGGATCACGGACTTTCTTTTGCAAAATCTCATTGACTTCGCGCTTGATTTCCATGCCCACACGATCCGTACGGAAATGATTTGCCATGATATTCCTTTCTCTACTTTGAACCAAAAGCTAGGCCAGCAGACCTAGCTATTTCTGTTAGATAGAGGAACTAGAGCCATTTGAATCTAGGAAACAAGCCTTTGATAGAACTAAAGTTCATCAAGGCGCTGTTGACAACGAGTCAAATGAGCTATCGTTTCTCTATTATCGTTTGATTTCTTCCATGACATAGGCCTCAATCACATCATCCATCTTGATATCATTGTAGCCCTCAATCATCAATCCACCTTCACGACCGTTTGTAACTTCTTTGACGTCGTCTTTGTAGTGTTTCAAGCTGGCGAGTTCGCCATCATAGATAACGACACCATCACGGATAACACGGACTTTCGAGTCACGGGTAACCTTACCGTTGATAACCATGAATCCACCAATGGTTCCCACTTTAGATACCTTGAAGGTTTCACGGATAACTGCTTCACCGATAACTTTTTCTTCGAATTCTGGGTCAAGCATCCCTTTCATGGCTTCTTCCATCTCTTCGATAACCTTATAGATAATGCTGTGGAGACGGATTTCTACATCGTCAGCTTCCGCTTGTTGACGCGCTTGTGGTGTAGGGCGTACGTTGAAACCAACGATAAAGGCATTTGAAGCTTCCGCAAGAGTCACGTCAGATTCGTTGATAGCACCGACTGCCGAGTGGACAATGGTAACTTTGACACCTTCTACATCGATCTTTTGAAGTGAGGCAGAAAGGGCTTCAACAGAACCTTGTACGTCGGCCTTGATGATAACATTAACTGACTTAAGCTCACCAGCTTTAAGCGTATCAAAGAGGTTTTCAAGGCTGACACGTTGAGTAGCTTGACGTTGCTTCATAAGAGCACGTTTGGCACGTTCTTCACCGGCTGCACGCGCAGATTTTTCATCTTCGTAAACGGCAAAGTGG